>JAZSGM010000178.1:0-1552 GCA_045532715.1 Clostridia bacterium | reverse complement strand
CGCCGACCGGCGAGGTGTCCATATCCGTTTGAATGCTGCAGCAGCCGAGTGCGATATCGCCGATGTTTAGCGCATTCGACAACGAGCCGGCAACGCCTGTGTTGATAATGACCTCCGGCTTATAGGCAAAAATCATACACTGCGCGCAAACGGCAGCATTGACCTTGCCCACACCGCAGGTTGCAACAACAATTTCCTTGCCCGAAAGCTTGCCGGTTGTATATTCAATTCCTGCATAAGTTTCCACCATGGTATCTGTCATCATTTTGATGATGCCCTCGGTTTCCACCTGCATAGCGCCAATAAAACCAATCATAATGATTCTCCTTTAACTAAAAACATTCTGTTTGCGTCTGCTTTGCATTTTAGTAGCTTAAATTGTCTGCATCTACGCCTTCCAGCACCTTTGCATAGCGGCGGCATTCTGCCTGTGCCATTGCAAGATTCAGTGTGCGGTAATTGCCGCATTCCTTTGCGGAATTGCCGAATACGGCACCCTCGTGGTGAATGGTTTTGTTCACGCAGTCGCGCAAAACCTCTAAAACCTTATGATGGTCAGCATTGCGTACCAAAAGATAAAAGCCCGTCTGGCAACCCATTGCACCGAAATAAATCACATCGTCCTTGATTTCGGAATTGCGAAAATAGGTGGCGAGCATGTGCTCACAGGTGTGCATCGTGGAATTATCCATCAAATCCGGCTGGTTGGGGACGCGCGTGCGGATATCGTAGGTGGTAATGTCGCCGTCTACGCGCGAGATGTACAGCCCCGGAACAAGTACGTTGTGGTCCACTTCAAAGCTTGCAATTCTTGTAACTTCCATTTTCATCTTCCTTTTTCGTTTTAATGTATTTATTTTATCATAAAATATATAAGTGTGTAAAGTAAAAAAACATTGTATATTTGCAAAGTTTATAGTATAATAAAACTTAGGTATTTCATTACCTCTGCGGTAGGGACGCAGTATTTTATAATTTTATATATGGGCGGTGTTTGTATTATGCAAAGAATGTTTGGAACGGACGGCGTTCGCGGTGTTGCGAACGCGGAGCTTACGGCGGATCTGGCTTTTGCACTCGGTAGGGCGGGGGCATTGGTGCTCACGGACGAGCTGTCACATAAACCGACGCTTCTCGTCGGACGCGATACGCGCATTTCCGGTACAATGCTTGAAAATGCGCTGTGTGCGGGTATTTGTTCCACCGGCGCAAGCGTGGTTTCGCTCGGCGTGATTCCGACGCCGGCGGTGGCGTATCTGGTGCGGAAATATAAAGCGGATGCCGGTGTTGTGATTTCGGCTTCGCACAATCCGTTTGAGTATAACGGTATTAAGTTTTTTAATGCGGAGGGCTATAAGCTCAATGACGCAGTTGAGGATAAAATTGAGGCTATCATCCGCAATGCGGATTACCCGGAATTGCCGACCGGGGAAAATGTCGGTCGCTACGCGGTGAATGCGGATGCAACCAAGGACTATGTTCAGTTTGCGCAAAGCAGCATCGACTGCCGTCTGGACGGTATGCGCATTGTGCTGGACTGTGCCAACGGCGC
>JAZSGM010000323.1:0-2113 GCA_045532715.1 Clostridia bacterium | reverse complement strand
TCAGAACTTGGTGAAAAGGATTTTGTTGTGACTACCACCGGAAAAACATCCAGGGAGTTGTTTGAACTTCGCGAATCGCATCATATGACGCATGACCATGATTTTTTGACCGTTGGTTCCATGGGACATGCGTCGTCGCTGGCGCTTGGGCTGAGTCTGGCAACGGATAATACAGTGTTTTGCGTAGACGGGGACGGTGCCTTTTTGATGCATATGGGAGGACTTGCTGTTACCGTGCAAAATGCACCGCGCACATTCAAATATATTTTGATGAACAACGGTTGCCACGAATCGGTAGGCGGGCAGCCGACGATTGCGGACAAACTGGACCTTTGCGGTATTTTGCAGGGATTTGGTTTTGAAGAAGTATTGCGGGCGTCGGATTCGGAAGGAGTACGTGTTGCCATCCGACGACTGAAAGAGGCGAAAAAAGGTGCACTTATTATCGATATCAATACATATGCGAGGACAGATTTAGGCAGACCGACGACAACGCCGGAGCAAAATAAAGAGAGATTTCAACAAAACATACGTAAAAAAGCGGAGGTTTAAATGAAGGCACTGATTTTTAATTCCGGCGTCGGAAGCAGACTTTTAGAGTTGACAAAAGAGCAGCACAAATGCATGCTTCCGCTCTGCGATGGGGAGACAATTTTGGATAGGCAAATTCGTCTTTTGAGTGAGTGCGGAATCCGTCAGTTCATCATTACGACAGGATATATGGCGGATGCGGTTTGTGAAGTGGCTAAACGGTATCCGCATCTTTCGTTTGAATTTGTCTACAATGAAGCATATGCTACGTCAAATTATATTGTATCCATGTACAAGGCAGCAGATTTTTTGGAAGGCGACATATTGCTTTTGCACGGCGACCTCGTGTTTAACAAGGCACTTATACAAAAAGTATTGGCCTGCAAACACGAAAGCGTCTGTCTGTACCATGCAGGAAAACCCTTGCCGGAAAAAGATTTTAAAGGGCGTTTCAAAGAAAACGAAAACGGTATGCAGTTGCAAGAAGTTTCGGTCGATTTGTTTACGCCGGACAGTTATACGTTTGCGCCGTTGTACCGGTTGTGTGAGCGCGACTGGCGCGTGTGGCTTGGGAAGGTGCGCGATTATGTGGAGTGTGGAAAAACAGATGTGTATGCGGAAGAGGCATTGAATGAAATTGCCGGCAATCTGCATATATATGGACTTTCTTTTGCGGGCGATTACATCGAGGAAATTGACAATGCCGCAGATTATGAAAAAGTGCGGCGGGAAATAGAAGTGTATGACAAAAAGAGACAAGCTACGTTGTCGATTCGCCGGGAATTGGTGTGTCATGCAACGGAAGAGGCTCGTTTCTTTGTCGTTTGCAGCAAAAGAAGAAAAACAGAGCTGGAACCGCAGCTAAGTGGATTGCGGACGGTGTTCTTTTCGGAGTACAGCCCGAATCCTACCTATGCACAAATTATGGAAGGAGTAAGGCTGTTACAATTGCAACATCCGGATGTACTTGTATCCGTGGGCGGTGGCAGTACAATCGATGTGGCAAAAGGTATCCGTTATTTTTCCGGTTGTAAGCTACCGCATATCGCAGTTCCGACTACGGCCGGGAGCGGCAGGGAAGCAACGCAGTTTGCAGTTTATTACAAAGACGGACAAAAGCAGTCTTTAGACAGCGCAGACTTATTGCCGGAAGTGGTGTTGTTTAGGCCACAATGGCTAGACACCTTGCCGGAGTATCAAAAAAAGGCAACGTTATTGGATGCACTCTGTCAGGCGATTGAGTCATACTGGGCGGTTGCCGCGACAGAAAAAAGTAGGCAATACGCAAAAATTGCGATACAATGGATTTTGTTGTATTATGAACAATATTTGAACGGAACCGAAGCAGGAAAATATCATATGGAAACGCACTGCGCCGAGCGGATTTTGCTTGCTTCCCATTACAGTGGAAGAGCAATCAATCTGACGCGGACAACGGCGGCGCATGCTATGAGCTACAAACTGACAATGGAGTATGGCATCGCCCACGGACACGCGGTGGCACTTTGTATGATACCGGTTTGGTGGGCGCTTTATGAAAGCGCGAAGCAGGAAAAAGGCAAGGACAGCAGGCTATATGATA
>JAZSGM010000041.1:0-19611 GCA_045532715.1 Clostridia bacterium | reverse complement strand
CGTTGACAGTTGCCGTACCCGTTTCCTTCTTTAAATCAATTTCAACCTTCACATGATTCCAACCGGCAACAATGCCCTCGCTGTTGGCGCGCAGGGCAACTATATCATTATTTGCTGCTGCGTCGGTAAACAGATTTACATACGCAGAACCGCTGCCGCCGAAGAAGAAATCGCCTTCAAACACATAGGTGTTCACCTCTGCCGGAAGTGTGGCCTCTACGCGCGGCCAGTGCTTTGCATTGTCCGATGCCCAGAAGCGGAGCATTCTGTTCGTCCCGACATCAACGATGTCAGCGTAGCCCGTACCGCCGGAGAAGAGATTTGCCTTCGTTGCCGCACCGAGCTTTGCGCCGGTAAAGTCCGTATTCAAAAATGCATATGCGCCATTCGGTACGCTGACCTTGCCGGGGGCCGCATCCGGCTTGACTGCCGGCTCATTTGCCGATGCAGACGGCGTTGACGGTGTTGCAGATCCTGCGGAAACCGTACCCGTAGTGGTTACAACGATATCGTCAAAATACGCGCCCTCGCCCGGCTTCGGCGCACCTGCGCTGAAGCGCAGCTCCGCCGTAGATAAGTCGTTTGGCGTATGCAGCGGCTTATCCTTTGCCGTCTGCTTACCTCCGGTCGTGGTGGTATAGGTCATAGTTTCAAAATTGATTTCAACCTTTACTTCTGTCCAGTCCTTCGCACTTACCGAGCCGACCGTGGTTGCCATACCGTTTTTGCCGCCGTCCGTTGCAAAGGCAAGCCCGGCATTTGCACCGGCATTTTTACCCTTGTATGTAATCGTCAAATCCGGCAAACCCGATGCATCCACCTTCAGGGCAATACGCGGACCGCCCGCTTCACCGTCTTCGTGGGCATAGATGTGCAACACGCCGTTTGCACCCTCCTTTTCGCCCTTGACATACAGCATTTTGGTCGCATTTTCCACAACCTGCAGCACACCGCCCGGCTTCGCGCCCTCTGCGAGTGCGTCAAAATTGTCAGAATACACAACCGTCGGCTCTGCCGCAAATGCAGGAAGCGCGCCCATACTCATCACGGTCATCACGCACGCAAGCATCGCGGAAAGCCATTTTTTCCATTGCTTCATTTTTATTCCTCCTTTTACTTCTTTTTATAAAAAAAATAAATAGCCTATTTTAATTATACTTTTTTCATTACATGGAAACAAGCATCTATTGTTCGAAAAAATATACATTTTGTCCTAATAATTTCTGATTGTATTCTACCATACAAATAAAGACTTGAAAATATACAAAACGAACTTTTTCTTATAAAAATCGCACCTGATAGTATTTTTTCGCACCCACGCCGTCAATTTGTACAATTCAATCCACATGTTTTGTGCAGAGTGTACAGATGCATTTGCCGAACCTATTTGATAAGTAAAACAGATCCAACGCCTAAAAGAATACCCATACTTTGACGCAGCGTGAATTTATCCTTAAAAACAAGCGCCGACACCGTCACATTCAAGAGTGCGGAAAAGACCGTTATCATCGGAAAAAGGATGCTCGCGCTCACCTTCGCGGACAGATAAAGCGTTAAATAATTTGCCGCGCCCATCAGTACGCCGGCCACCATTGCATACACCGTGCCGCCGCGCACCTTTTCCCGCCTGCCTGCAGCAATAAGCGCAAACAGCAAAAGATTGACCGCCAGCGCACAAAGCAAAAATTCATTGCAGTAGCTACCCGGATATGCCGTCTGGTGTAGCTTTTGCAGCACAGAGCCTACACCGTTACACAAAAAGGTAAGCACCACATACAAAAGCCACCGACCGCTTTTTTTCGTGTCGTCGTCAGCCTTGCGCCTTAAAAAATACATCGAAGCCAAAAGCAGCACAAACCCGAGAATACGTAAAGCCGTTACGCTTTCATTTAAAAATGCGATACCGAAGATACAAGGCAGAAGCACGGAATAGGACACAATCAGCGAGGTGATTGCCATAGAACCGCGCATCAAGGCAAGGTAACCGAAAAGGTTGCCGCCGAACAGCAACAGTCCGTACGCGGCTGAAAAAAGCAGCGTCGGCAAATGAAACTGTAGCCTTTGAAACGAAATCAGCAAAAACAACAAAAACGCCGCGCCGACCTTCACTGCATTGATACGCATCACGCCCGACGCCCGCCCTTTGGCAGAAGACAGCTTCGTAAAGCTCGATTGCCCGACACTGCACATACTCGTCAGCACCGTAAGCAAAGTCCATATCATAAGCCCGGACCCGTCATTTTCTCTGACCAACCGCACTTTTCGTACTCTCCGTGTGCGGGCATTGCCTTTCTTGCAAGCTCTGCGCAGTAAAATCTGCGCACAGTCTCTACACTTTTATCCCGAATACCATATGCGGCACAGCCGGCATAAATCATCTCACGAAAGCCCTTATGCAGTGTGTGCCATGTAGTGTGCAAAATGCCAAACAGCCCGTTTTCTTTTACCGTTTCAAGCGCTTCGTCAATATTTTTCTTATCGTCCCACGGGCAGCATACGACCGCAAAGCCTTTTTCCCGAAGCGCCTTCGATGTAGCCCATACTTCGCCGTGGCGATCATACTGCCAATCGGCAATCAGAATACGTTTATCTAATGCGTACATTAAATACGTCGCAGTTGCATCTTCCGAATTGGCAACATAACCCGGGAAGGCACTTTTTGAAAGCAGCATATCGTGCCATAGTATCGCGCGTCGCCCATGTACGCGCAGCTCTTTTGCAATTCCATTCAGATATTCTGCCGTCTCTGCCGCCTTGCTGATATCCTCACCGATGGCATAAGCCTCGTCGCAGCCGATATGAAAAAATTTACCCGGACCACAAACCTCCATCAGTTCCTCACGCACTTTGGAAAGAAGCATGCGCACATCCGCTCTTTTATAATTCCAGAGCCAACCATAGGAGTCAAACATATACCCATAGCGCGGATTCTGGTCGAGCACGACGTGCTTTCCGTTGATTTCGCAGCAACCGGAAGCATGTCCCAAATGGTTAAACATCGGAATTATTTCCACGCCCAGCGCATTTGCCTCGCAAACCAGTTTCTTTATCTCCGCCTTGCTGTACGCAAACGGCCACGACAATTCCTGCATACAATCATATTTGAGCATGCCCCAGAATTCCAGAATGATATGCGAATACCTTGCAAGTGCGCAGGCGCGCATACACTTTTGTAAAAATACAAGCTTTGTTTCCGGAAATACACACAAATGTACACAGCGAAACGCAAGCTGCGGCTTGTCTGAAACGGTGCCGGTCTCTATAAAAAAGCTGTCATCGGTTTCATCATACTGCAACTTTTCCAAAAACGCAAAAAGTCCGTGCATCAGCGCAGGATAATCTTTTCCGCGAATGGTTGCCCCCGATTCCGTAACACAATAAACAAACGCCGCTTCCGTCAGCTGTACACGCGGTGCACTTCCGAGCGCAATACAGTTTTCTTCCTCGGCGCAAATCACATTCCAGCGTCTGCCGAAGGTGTAATTGCTCAAAATCTCTGCTGCAACGGAATGCATCGCCTTTTCCGGCATACAGATTGTCGGAAAGGTTTCTAAAACATAACGCATATATTTATCCCCTCTTTTCTCATACTTTTTATATTTTATCACTATTTCGCAAGCAAGCAACTGACGAAAGTATACAAAAAGTGGATTTTTTATAACTTGCTATTTTTTTAAAACTGTGCTATGCTGATTCCGAGGTGGTTTCATGTCGATTCTAAGTGAAAATTTCAGCATCAAAATCCGGGATGTGCAAAAGCTCTCGCTCGGGCGCTTGTCTACGCGCGTTGCCGCCCGTCCGTATCACGCGCTTGCGTTTCGCCTGCGCGGCGGCGCTACGTTTACCGGTAACGGACAGCATGCAAGCACAAATATCAGCGATGTGTTTTATATGCCGGCAAGACTTGCCTACACCGCCGCCTACACGGAGGAAAACGAGATTTTGGTCGTGCATTTCGACTCTGAACTTGATGCCCCAATGGAAAACTTTCAGCTGAATAATGTGCAACGCTGTGCCTTATTATTTCAAACAATTCTGAAAATTTGGCTTGCAAAGGCTGACGGCTATTATTATGCCGCACTGTCCGTATTCGGCGAAATTTTAGAAGACCTTGCCTTGCAGAAAGCACCGCCGCTGCTCTCTGAAACCGCCAAAGCCTTTGAAGCTGCAATAAGCTATATGCAAAAGCATCTTACCTCACCTGCTTTATCAGTGGAGGATCTGGTCGAAAAAGCGCACATGAGCAACACCTATTTCCGAAAGCTGTTTTACACGCGCTTTGCCACCACCCCCACCAAATACATCACAGCACAACGCTTAATCTTAGCAGAAAAGCTTTTAGCAGGCGGATGCTGCTCTGTAAAAGAGGTTGCCGAAAGGGTCGGCTTCGGCGATGAAAAATACTTCAGCCGTGTTGTCAAAAAAGAATTTGGTGTACCGCCGTCTAAACTGTACCGACCGATTATATAAAAAAGCAATAAAAAAAAGACACAGCCAGTGTCTTTTTTTATTGCCACTCTGCGCAAAGCCTTTATGGCTATATCGCTTTTATACATCAATTGTCATTGCGCAAAATGCCGCCATCTTCAATATCATTCCCATTCCAGCTTTCGTATGGATCCTCCGGCACAGTCGAACCGTCTGTAAAACGGATGCTGTAGCTCTTGTCATATGCCGTAAAGCTTGCACATTCACCAATTGTACTCGCCTGCTTTACCTCCACCGGCTCACCATAAATCCACACGCTGATTTGCGGCACATCTGTCTGTGCGTCCAGTATCAGTTCATATACCTCGCAATCAACGGAAAAGAAATGCACATCTTCACCGCCAACGCGCAAACGCACACTCAGCTCTCGTTCCATCTTCTCCAGCGCCGCAGCGCTGTATTCTGTTTTCGTGTCCGTTACAATAATCAGTCCACGTTCACTCCAATACACCGTCTTGCCGAGTGCTTCTGCAAGCGCACGGATCGGGAGAACGGTTCTGTCTTTATAAATATTTGCCGGCACATCCAATGCTTTTTCAACGCCGTTGATTTCCATCTTTGCTTGACCGATCCACATGGCAATCTCATCTTCCCCATGCTGAACACGCACCTCATGGTTTTCCGGATCCCAATCCACCTGTGCATCAAAGGATTCCGCAATGAATCTCACCGGTACAAGCGTTCTGTCATTTTCAATAATCGGCATCACCTCAAGATTCGTCGGGTCCACAAAAGTCTTCCTCCCTTTTGCAATAGCCGTCGGTGAATTCAGCTTCAGCACAGTTGCCCCCTGTGCACATTCAATTGCAGCTGTGCTTTCAGACGTCGCTGTGCTTTCGGCAGAAACATTAACTGCGACGGATAATACCATAACAGCTGCCAAGAATATCGAAAATAGTTTTCCTTCTTTTTTCATTATTGTTCCTCCAAGTCTTAAGACTCAAATATATATCCAAATACATTGTAGCACATTTTTTTACTTTTGAATATATATTTTATGATTTTTTAACATAACGAAAAAGGATGCGTTCGTGTACTGCGCCATTTTGTGCAGAGCACTTACTCTGTAACTTCAATGTCCACCGTCTTTTCTGCACCGAAACCGTCCTGCTTTGCCGTAACGCGCATCGTAGTCTTTCCCGCTTTCAAGAAGTGAATATTGCCATCTTCTGAAACGGTTGCAACAGAGGTATCCGTTACCGAATACGTTACCTGCGCATCCGACCTGAGTGCAAATACGTCCTTATTTGCATCAATTCCCTTTACCTCAATCATTGCACTTGTTCCGAGCATACCGCAAATACCGCTCTTTGGGAAATACAGCGGCCAGAGCGATTTATCCTCGTTCTGCTGCGCTTCAGAATCATAGAAGCGCACCTCTGCATAAGTGTTCCACGCATTGGTGTTGTTGCCGTGTCCGCTTATGCGGACATATCTTGCCTGCACATCACCAAGCGGGAGAATACTCATAATCTCCGTTGTCTTCGGTGCACCGCCGGTACGCACGGTTGTATAGTTTATACCGTCACAGGATATATCCACATCAAAATTATATGTGCGCACATTCTGTGATACGCCGGCAAACGCCATGGAGTGTACATTTTTCATGCTGCCAAAATCCATCTGAATCCACGCCTCACCCTGCGCAGCCCAACGGTTTTCAACGGAGGTGTTAATTACGCCGTCCACAATGCCGCGCTCCGGATAGGTTGCAAATCCGGTCGAATCGGTTAAATCCTCTACATAAATGAATGTATCATATGTCGGCAGCGCGCTGTTGCTCACACAGCTGACCAAAATATCATTAATCACGCCCGGATCCTTATTGCCGACAACACTTTCAAACGGATCATTTGTAAACTTAATGCTGTACGTCTTACCATACAACGTAAAGGTTGCGCTCTCGCCCAATGCACTTGCCTGGGTTACCGCTACCGGGTCATCATAAATTTGCACATATACTTGCGGTATATCTTCATTGCTTTTCAGATACCAGGCGTAGCTTTCACGCCCGGGCGTGAAGAAGCTTGTATCCTGCTCGCCGATGCGCAAACGCACGCAAAGCTCCATTTCCATTTTTTCAAGTGACACATCATTGTAAGATGTTTTTGCATCTGCAATTATAATCAGACCGCGTTCACTCCAATACACCGTCTTGCCGAGCGCCTCCGCAAGTGCGCGAATCGGAATTACAGCTCTGTCTTTATAAATATTTGCCGGCACATCCAAGGTCTTTTCAACCCCATTGATTTCCATTTTACTCCGGCCGATCCACATCGTGATGTCATTGCTGCCGTGCTGAATATCTACTTTATAGCTTTTCGGATCCCAATCCACCTGCGCGCCGAAGGATTCTGCAATAAATCTGATCGGTACTAGCGTTCTGTCATTTTCGATAATCGGCATAACCTCATGATTTGCCGGATCCACAAAGCGCTTTTCCCCCTTCGCAATTGCAAGCGGGGAATTCAATTTCAGCACAGTTGCTCCCTGTGCATAATCAATCGCCGACGACTCATCCGCTTCGACTGTCCATGCATCGAGCGGTGTGTATTCCCACGGCATCGGCGTAGGCGCACCGCTCTCAAGTGCGACATACTCAACCGCAAGATTGAGCTCCGTTTTGTTTTCCAGATGGATAAACAGCTTCTGTCCGCCCTTGTTTGACGCAATCTGCGTTACACTTTCAAACAGGGACTTCCTGTCCATGATTTCAAACTTGGCTTCCGAAGGTCCTTCAATGATTCGTGCAAGCATTCTTGCATCGTCGATGGTTAAAAGCGCACTCTTACCGTCCTTTGCAATGGCGATGCTTGCATCGGTGTTTGCAAACCAGTAAAATTCGGACGGTGCATTGGCTACAACCTCATCCTGAACGATGATGCGGCTACGGTCGTCGGTCATCATCATACCGCGCTTTGCAGACTTGTAGGCTGCGTAGGTTTCAGTTGTATCGAGCACAATAAATGCGGTGTTATCGCTTGTGCCGCTCTTGATCGTTCTTGCAACCGCATTGCTGTTCTGACTCGCCGTTGCCGACGGGTTGATGACCAGACAGTTCGAGGATTCATCTCTCTTATAATAGGTTTGTGCTTTCGGTACCTTGAGCGCATAGTCATAACCGTCGAGCTGACGCACAAAGCGCTTACCCATAAAATCGATTACATATGTACCCAGAGAAAGGTGCTGGTGGTTTGCCTTGTTGTTACCGCCCTGGATTGCGCCGAACAGTGCTGTCGATTCATCCCAGGAGGAGCGCATCGCTCCACCGTTCACACTATTATCCGAGGTATAGAACTTATCGAGCGCAAATGCGCCCGGTACATTGTAGGCGTTGTCTGCATCATACCAGCAAAGCGCTGCAACTGCGTCATAGCCGCCAAGGTAACTGCCCGTTCCGGTCTGGCGGTTGTTCTGCCACCATGCATAGTGCGGCTTATTAAAACGGTTTGCCGCCCAATACATAATCACACTGTTTGTGTGCCCTTTTGAACAGTCGCCGTAGTTAAAGCGTCCGGCAGGCCCGTCATAATAAATGCCGAAATCCGGTGTGTCCGCAATGCCGGGCGCCTTCCAGTAAATATAATTTTCCGGAAGCTCAAATCCGTCAACGAAGGCGTTTTCCAAAAAATCGGTTGCAAAAATCAGGAAGGTTGTTCCGTAATCCCAGTAAGATACCCCCTCCGGATAACCACCCTGCGGTGCATACGGCGGAAGTGCATTCCGGATAAACGGCGGCGCCTTTTCCAAAAGATATTCGGAGACAAGCGGCGTTTCATCCGCAGCCGCAAGCGCCCATGCAATGAGTGTTGCGTTACATACCGGGTTCCAGTTAATTGATGTTTTTGTAAAGCTTGTGTTGGAATGCTGCCCTTCCAGACCATAGATAAAGTCCGGAAGCGCATGCTTATGCACAATATCAATAATGCTTTGTCTCTGCTCTGCTGTCAAATCGTCGTGCAGCCAGTCATAGCAGTATGCATAGCCCTGCAGAATTTCTGCAGTGACAAGGGTTGAAACAAAACCTGACCAATCCGGCCATTCGCCGTAAATCAGCATTTCCTCATAGGCCCTGTCTAAATACTTACTGTCTTCCGTAATTTTGTATACAAAGGCGAGCGCCATAATTCTGTTACGCGCCGATCGGGCTGACTCCAGAACATTGCCGCGAGAATTAATCTTATAGGCTGTAGGCGATGTCCTCAATGCAGAATCTGCGCTGCTTTTAAGATTGGCATACCATTTACGTGTCATCACATCTGCATCTGTTTTTTCGCGAATTACATCCCAATCGTGCACAAATACGCGCGGATGCTTCTTTAAGTTGTTGACAAAGCTGTTTTCCGAAAGCGCCTGCTCCGGCTTTACATTGTCCCAATAAATCTCCTGATTGCCCATAAGCGGCCCCTGAACCGAATACGCATCTGTCGTATACACGGTCATGGCATCCCAATAAATCACATCGCCACCCGGAAGATTTGCATTGAAACGCAGCACAACATTGTCTGTATTTGAAATGGCTTGAATCGCCTGATTTTTAAACGGATATCCGTTTACATCTCCCGAAATGAGCATTTTTTCAAAGTCAATGTCCACATGAACATAATTCCATTCCCTCGCCTTTACACCTGCAACACCGTCACGCACCAAGGCAATACCGCTTTGCTGTTTGCTGTCCGCATAAATCACAAGTTCCGTCTTGCCGCCGGAGGGAATCACCGCATAGTCTACACTGTAGTGTTTTGCCTGCAGATCCAGCTTAACCTGCACGCGCGGAGAATGCACTTTCCCATCCGTTGCCCAATAACGCATCAGGCGGTTGTTTCCTGCATCAACAATTTCCGCATACGCCGTACCGCCATTAAAGATTTTCTTTTCGTTTTCACTTGCCTGTCTGGCATCCCCCAAATCGGCATTCGTGAAATTTGTTTTTAAGAATGCATATGCATCCTGCGGCACCACCGGGGTATTCGGCAAGACCGTCGGCTCAAACGGCACCACCGCAGCTGAAACGTCGCTCAGCTCTGCCACATCGTCCGTGGTGCATACTTTCAAATCTTCAAAATCAGCATCTTCGCCTGTATCAAGTATCCCGGCATCCAATCGGAGTTCGGTTTGTGTCGCCAAGACTGATAAAACGCTGCACATACTCAAAAGCATCACGCATGCAAGCACGGCAGAAATCCATTTCATCTTAAAATTCATTTTATCTTCCTCCATAGCAGATTTCCAATTTAAGGGTATTCTTGATTTAATTGTATCACAGTTTCTTTTCTTTGTGAATAAGCAATTACGTTTTTATCCAGAAATTTTTGCCCTTCAAAATAAAAGGATGGGAGAAGGACGCCTTCACCTATGGAGAAATTGGTTTTAGTCGGCAATTTACCGAAAACAGCGCACAAAAAATCTGCATTATACTTGAGTATAATACAGATTTTTATGTTTCTCTTTTTGCTTATCAGCGTCACTCTGCCTCCAGCACAAAAGTATAGGCATCGCCGTTTTTCGTTTCGCTCTTTACCGTCATACCGTCAAAGTTGAAGGTAACTTCAATTTCTGCGGGCACGGTTACGCTGTAGGTAAATGTATTGCCGTCTTTCTGCCACGAAATCTCTACCCTGCCGAAGTCGGTGTCGTAGTGTCCCTGCGCGGAAGCGATTTTTCCGCTCAAATCAAAACACGGTGCAAAGTCAATTTTGCCGCACCCGGGCTTTTCCATGCTCGGGCGCAGACCTAAGCAGTAGGTATACATCCACTCCGTGCACGAGCCGAGCGAGTAGTGGTTGAACGAGTTCATCCCCTGCATTACGCCGCCTTCTTTGGTATAGCTGTTCCAGCGCTCCCAGATGGTGGTTGCGCCGTTTACAACGCTGTAGCCCCAGCCGGGGTATTCGGTGCTTGTCATTAAGCGGTACGCAATATCACTTCGGCCGATGTCGCAAAGCGTCGGCAATAAAAAGCGCACGCCCAGAAAGCCGGTGGTCAGCTTGCCGTTGTCTTCGTCAAACTTGCGCACCAGGTGTTTTTTCGTTGTTTCCTTATCCAAAAGCCCGAAGCTGTAGGCAATCACATATGCGCTTTGCGTATCGGAGAAAATTTTCCCGTCCGCATCGACGAATTTCGCGTGAAATGCGCGCTTGATGTTTTCATACAACTCCCGATAGTATTCTTCCTCATAGTCACCGAGCACATGGCAAAGCTCTGCCGCTAAGTATGCCGCACGGGCATAATACAGCGTAGAAACCACACTCAAATCTGTAGCTTTGCCGAGCGAGAGCCAGTCGCCGTAGCGCCCATAGTAGCCACGGATAAAATCCGGACTTTCAACCTTGTAGTAATCCAAAAGCTTTTTGAGCGCCGGCAGATTGTCGCGTACAATCGTTTTGTCGCCGTACATTTTATAGTGCACATACGGAATTTCGCCGATTGCCTCACCCCAGCCGGCAGAAGCATCGTAGCCGGTGTAGGCATAGCTTCCGACCGGCGGCACAGGTGCCACCACGGGCACAATACCGTTACCGAGCTGTGCATCGCGCACATCGTTTAAATACTTTTCGAAAAAGACGCGGCAATCCATATTAAACATTGCACTCTGACAGAAAATCTGCGCATCGCCCGTCCAGCCGAGGCGCTCGTCGCGCTGCGGACAGTCGGTCGGGACATTTAAAAAGTTGTCACGCTGTCCCCAAAGTGCATTTTGGTAGACCTGATTTACAATTGCATCGCTGCACGAAAAGCTGCCGGTGCTTTCCAAATCCGTATACATTGCCTCTGCGGTGATGCTTAAAATTTTAGCGTTGCCCTCTACCATCAGCTCGGCATACTGAAAGCCGTGGAAGGTAAACAGCGGGCGGAACACTTCCTCACCTTCACCGGATAAAATATAGATGTCCGTTGCCTCCGCGCCGCGCAGGTTTTCGGTATACAGCTTGCCATCAACTAAAATCTCACCGTGGCGCAGTACGATTTTTGCACCGGCTTCGCCTTTAAACACACAACGAAGCACACCGGAAATGTTTTGCCCTACATTATAAAGATATGTATTGTCCGTTTTCTCAATCAGCTGCGGCGTAAAGGTATGCTTTACGACAATCGGCGGGATTTTTACCTCATCTAAGCAAAGATTTCTCGAAAATTTAAAGATGCTCTCGCTTGCGTAGTCCCAGGCAGAATCGTCATAGTCAAACACGGAATAGTCTCCGAGCGAAAGGCGATTGTCGATGTATTCGCCCATATAAATATCACTTCGGCGAATCGCGCCTGCACTTGCACGCCAGGTCGTGTCTGTGCTGATTTCCTCTGTTTCGCCGCTCTCGTATTCGATGCGCAAAAGCGCCGTAAACTCAATGCGGTCCGAGTAGCCGCAGCGCTTGAAGGCATAGTCCGATCCGAGATGCCCGACCGCCCAGCCGTCGCCGAGCACGGCACCAATCGCGTTGTTTTCACAAAGCAGCGCCGTTACATCATAGCGCGCAAACGGCAACCGCTTTCTGTAGTCCGTCCAGCCGGGCGAAAGGTAGTCATTTGCAACTTCTTGTCCGTTTAAATACAGCTTATATACGCCGAGCGCCGACGCAAACACTGTCGCCTTTTTCACCTTCCCCTTCAAAGCAAAGGTCTTTCGGAAATATGGTGCAGGATTGCCGTATTTATCATCAGCGGTTTTATATTCCCCGGTCGTATAATAAATCCACATCGATTCAAACAGCATTTGTGTTCCCCCTTTTTCACTTTCGATTATCCGTTGTGCGCACGCAAGAGCGCTTTTATTCTTCTTTTTTAATAATCGAGAAGTTCTGCATAACCTCTTTGCGCGCCTTACTCGAGTACTGCGCGTAGAATTTATGCGTTACCTCAATATTTTTATGCCCCATCAGCTCGGCGACCATCTTAATATCGACGCCGTCTTCAAGCATACGGCAGGCAAAGGTGCGACGAAGCGCGTGTGGGCGCGTTTTATCCGAGTGCGTTACGCCTGCGGTATAGCAGTAGCGCTTTAAATTTTTCTCCACGGCGCTGACGGTAATGCGGCTGCCGTTTCGGCTGATAAAGAGGGCTTGTCCGTCCTTGGCGTTTAATTTTTCCCTCTCCTCCATATACGCCAAAAGCTCCTGCTCGACCTGCGCCGGCATAAAGATTTCCTGTTGTTCACCGCCCTTGCGGGTTACGATAAATGACGAGGTTTCAAAGCAGATGTCCTCTACATTTAAATTGACCAATTCGCTGACACGGATGCCCGTACCGAGGTAGGTGGTAAAAATTGCAATATCACGCAGTTTGCGTTTGTTGTACTCCGTCAAATCGCGCCCCTGATAGTATTTATCGCCGTTAAAAATCACATCTAAGATGCGCACAGTCTCCTGTGTGGTTAAGGGCTTTTTGATTTTCTGATTGATGCTTGCAAAGGTGATTTTGTCGGTGATGTTTTGCGAAATCTTGTCCGTCTTATACAAAAAGCTGTACAAGCCACGCACGGCGGACAGCTTGCGGTTGATGCCGTAGCTGGAGTTGCGCACAACGCGCGTAATCACACGCCCGTCCTCGGTTTGCGTGTAGATTTCGTACTCCTTTAAATATGCCTTGAAATTCAAAAGATCGTCGACGGTTACGCAGTCTAAATGTTCCGGCGTAAACTTTTCGTTGCTGTCCAATTCACGGAAGCGATAAAGCCTTAGAAAATCAAAATAAATCTTGATATCAATGCAATACGCAATCTGCGTATTCACGCTCTCGCCGTCGTAGTAATTCTGTATGTAGGAAAACACAAAATCCGGCATGCTTTTCAGCCGCTCTCTCAAATAGCTTTGCTTCGACATTTTCTCACCTCTTGTTGCTGCACTATATACTCATTATACTATGCTTTGCACCGATTTGCAAGCATCGACATACATTGAAAATGAGGTGAAGATTATGCATACACTCGACGAATTGCCGCTTGGCGGCAGCTGCCGTGTTACCCGTATAGATGCAAAAGGCAGTTTTATGCGCCGCATGCAGGATTTGGGCATTACATCCGGCACAAAAATCACCGCATTGCACAAAAGCATTTACGGTGACCCGGTTGCTTACTGCATCCGCGGCGCAGTCATTGCACTCCGAAAAGAAGATGCAAAAAATATATCGGTTCAACCGATGTAAGGAGGCTTTTTCGATGCAAAAAGACAGTTACACAATCGGCCTGGTCGGCAATCCGAACGTCGGTAAAAGCACGGTTTTCAATCAACTGACCGGTCTGCGGCAGCATACAGGCAACTGGACCGGCAAAACGGTTGCAAATGCTGTTGGCACTTATATTTACGGCAGCAAAACCTATACGCTGATTGATACTCCGGGTACATATTCTCTGTATGCGCGCTCGCAGGAAGAAGAAATCACGCGCGACTTTATCAGAAGCAGGCAGGCAGACGTAATTGTTCTGGTGGCTGACGCTACTTGTCTGGAGCGCAATCTGATTTTGCTTCTGCAGATTCTTGAAATCACAAAAAATGTTGTTCTATGCATCAACTTAATCGACGAAGCACAGAAAAAAGGCATTCGCATAGACACAGAAAAGCTCAGACAGCTGCTCGGTGTTCCGGTTGTGCTGACCGGTGCACGCGGCGGAAAAGGTTTAGGCACGCTGAAAGGTACAATTGAAATCGCAACGCGTTTTGCACAGATTACACCGCAAATCCCGGGCAAACCCGCAAATTCCGTCGACCACATCGCCGAAAGCGAACGCATATTTAACGCATGCGTTACCGTCCCCGAAACGGCTGCCGCCGCCGATCGCAGGATTGACCGCATACTGACGCACCCCTTCTGGGGAACGGTATCGATGCTCGCGCTTTTGTTTTTGGTATTTTACATTACCATCAGCGGTGCAAACTATCCGTCACAGCTTTTGCAGAAATGGCTTTTTTCGCTGGAGGCACCCTTATATAGTTTTCTTGCCCTCCTGCCGGATTGGTTATGCGCATTATTGATTGACGGCGTATATCGTACACTTGCATGGGTGGTGTCCGTAATGCTGCCGCCAATGGCTATATTCTTTCCGCTCTTTACACTCCTGGAGGATTTCGGTTTTCTGCCGCGTGTCGCCTTTAACTTAGACGCTGCTTTTCAAAAAGCAGGCGCACACGGTAAGCAAAGCCTAACTATGTGTATGGGACTGGGCTGTAATGCCTGCGGCGTGACGGGCTGCCGCATTATTGATTCACCGCGCGAACGACTTATTGCAATTTTAACCAACAATTTCGTACCCTGTAACGGACGGTTCCCGACCATCATTGCAATCATTACGATGTTTTTCACCGCTTCGCTGACCGGGGCAGGCGCAGGGCTCGTTTCAGGACTGCTTCTGCTTTGCATCCTTCTGCTCGGCGTCGGTATGACACTTGCGGTTTCTTACCTGCTGAGCCATACCCTGCTGCGCGGCACCCCTTCCTCCTTTGTGCTGGAGCTGCCGCCGTACCGTGCGCCGCAAATCGGCAAAGTGATTGTTCGTTCCCTTTTAGATCGCACCATTTTTGTTCTCGGTCGCGCCATCGCCGTAGCCGCACCTGCCGGTGCATTGATCTGGTTTTTTGCCAATGTACACATTGCAGACAGCTCTCTGCTTGCACACATCAGCCGTTTTTTTGATCCGTTCGCGCGCCTTTTCGGACTTGACGGTATGATTTTAATGGCATTTCTGCTCGGTCTGCCCGCAAATGAAATCGTCATCCCGATTTTGCTGATGGGCTACACTGCAACCGGCACACTGACGGACTATACCTCGCTTACACAACTGCATTGCCTGCTTTCAAGCAGCGGCTGGACGCTCACGACCGCCGTTTGTGTATGCATATTCACACTGTTTCATTTTCCCTGCGCAACCACGCTTTGGACGACATATAAGGAAACACATTCCGTCCGTTGGACGATCCTCGCTTTCGCGCTGCCGACCGCAATCGGACTTGGTCTGTGCTTTATAATCTCTGCAGTATTTTAAAACATTTTTCCTTGCAAAATATTCTTTCAGACTTATTGACGGCAAGCCAAAATTTGTGTATACTAAAACTATGAAAAAGCAAGGAGGTATTTTTATGGAAAACGAACGCAGAAGGCGCCAAAAAAACCAAAAATTGAATACGGGAAAGTTGATTTTGATTTTGGTGCTTGTCGTTGCCGTACTTTGCGGTATCTTTTTTGCGATAAACGCCATGTTTTCCGAAACCCCTCTGCCGATTGTCTACGAAAAAAACGGAGTTCTGATGGTGAAAAACGACCGTGAGGCGCAGCCGTTCACCGTCAGTGAAAACTATGCCGGCGGCAAGACAGCACTTGTCAAGGACGGCAACGGACTTCTGTTTTCGGACATGACGGGCGCACTGTGTTATTCAAACATTAAGTCCGCAAAAACCGCAAAGCAAACAACCGTACTTTCCGACAACGTATACAATTTCTTTGTCGCAGATGACGAGCACATCTACTACATCAAAAATGAAATTCTCTATGAAAGTAATTTAAAGAGCGAAAAGGAAATCGCAACCGGTGCGCAAGAAATCGTTGTCACCGAGGACGGCAGATTTGTATTTTTTAACACGGCAACGGATTTATTCGGCATTGATACAAAAAACAACGGTGTTCCGGTGCGCATTGCGGAAAACATTTCGGTGTATAACCTTCTGCACACCGAAATCGACTGGAAGCTCGACAGCGAAAACTTATACTATATCGCCGGCGGCAAATTTGCACATTTAAACGAAGATCTGACTGAAACCGTGCTCTGCGAAAATGCAGCTATCGGTTTTATACTCGGCGATGCTGTTTATGCTGTAACAGAGACGCAGATTGACGAGGACAAATTCAAAAATGCACTTGTAAAATATGACGGTGAGGATGCCATGCAAATTGCAAGTGATTTGCTCGGCACAGAGGCCGTATCGCAGATTTATGCAAACAAAGCTTTTATGCTCTTTACAAAACAGTCCGAAGAGAATGCTGCGTCAGAAAGCTACTACACCCTGGATGCCAAAGGCAATTTCCGCTATCTGTGTGAAAATGAAAACTACACCAACATTTTCACGGATGCAGAAGGCAAAAAGGCATACATTCATACAGCAGCCGGTGATTTAGTTGAATATAAATTAAGCACCAAGGCAACGCTGAAGGAAAAATCCAAAAAGCAAATTGTCAGCGGTGTGCAAAATGCCTATGCCGTTAAAGACCACATCGGTGTATCCTCCGATTTGCTGTTCGGCATTTACCACAACGGCAAATACGAAGCGGTTTACGACGACGGAAATCCGCATTATCCGAGACTCCTTGTAGAAAACGGAAAAGCTTATATCTGCGATCAGTCCGGCGCGGCACCGTTCTACATCTGCAAAAACGGTAAATTAAATGAAGTAGATACCGATGTTGTAACCTACACACTGATTTCCGACACACGCGTTGCCTACTTAAAGAACAACGACTCAAACGGCGAGAATTGGGATTTATACAAAATTGACAACAACAAGCAGCCCGTGCTAATTGATACAAACATCACGATGCTGCATTAATCCAAGGGAGACACAAACATGAGAATTGCAGTCATTGGTTTAGGATTGATTGGTGCGTCCATGTGCAAGGCCATTAAGGCACGCACCGAGCATATATGTTACGGCCTGGATACAAACAAAGAATCCTTGGAAAAAGCAATCTCGGACGGCACGATTGATTTTGCCGTTACGGAGGACAATATCCATCTTTTATCTGATATGGAGCTTATTATCCTTGCCCTGCATCCGCGCACGACCATTGACTTTGTACAAAAACACATACAGCATTTTTCAGCGGATACCATTGTAACCGACACCTGCGGTATTAAGGCAAGCATCGTGCAGGCTTTGGAAAAAAAGCTGCACGAACGCGGTGTCCGTTTTGTCGGCGCACATCCGATGGCTGGCCGCGAATTTTCCGGCTACGATTATGCCCTGTCCACCCTCTTTGACGGCGCAAGTTTTATCGTTACACCCACAGAAAACACAGATAAGGATGCGCTTGAATGCGTTACAGCACTGGCAAAACACATCGGCTTCGGCAAAATTGCTGTCGCTACACCGGAAAAACATGACCGCATCATTGCCTATACTTCACAGTTGGCCCACATTGTATCCAATGCTTATGTCAAGAGCGAAACGCTTTTAGAACGCAGCGGTTTCTCTGCCGGAAGTTTTCTCGATTTAACACGAGTGGCGCGCCTCAACGAGCATATGTGGACTGAGCTTTTTATGGACAACAAGCAGCCGCTGCTTGAAGAAATAGATACAATCATTCAAAATATTCAGGCATACCGCAATGCACTTGCCGCAGGCGATGAAAAAGAAATGCTTACTTTACTGCGCGTCGGCAGAGAACTGAAGGAAGAGAGTATGAAACAAGATGTTAATCACCGTAAGTAATCTAAAAAAAGAATTTGTGGAACGCACCTTATTTGACGGTGCGTCCTTTCATGTTGATGATAAAGACAAGGTGGGCTTTATCGGGCAAAACGGTGCCGGTAAAACCACGCTTTTCAAGCTTTTAATTGGAGAAGAACGCCCGGATGACGGCGAACTGTCCATCGGCAAAGCAACCAAAATCGGTTATCTGCCCCAGAGCGCCACGCTGGATTCGGACAAAACCGTTTACGAAGAGGTTCTCGATGTTTACGCAGAGGTTGCTTTGATGGAAGCAGAGCTTGCCGACATTGCACACGAAATTGAAGTCAGCGGCGCAACGGATGCTTTAATCCGTCGCCAAAGCAGTTTAAACGACCGTTTTGCCGCAGCGGGTGGCTTTAACTACAAAAGCATTGTCCGTGCCGCACTTTTGGGACTCGGCTTTGACGAACGCGACCTGGACGCATCCGTTACCTCTCTGTCCGGCGGGCAGAAAACCCGTGTGCTTTTAGCCAAACTTCTGCTCGGCGACTACAATCTGCTTTTGCTCGACGAGCCGACAAACCACCTGGATATCACCGCTATTGCATGGCTCGAAAGCTTTCTGCGTGATTGGAAGGGTGCATTCATTGTCATTTCACATGACCGTTACTTTCTGGACCGCGTCACCAACAAAACGCTCGACTTAAAGCATCAGAAATTGAAAATGTACAACGGAAGCTACACTGCATACAAAAAGCAGCGCGATATAAACGATTTAACCGAACAACGTGTCTATGAAAATACAATGCGTGAAATCGAACGCATCGAAGGCATTATCGCCCAACAACGGCAGTGGAACCGCGAACGCAACATCAAAACTGCGGAAAGCAAGCAAAAGGTCATTGACCGCCTCGCCCAGGATTTGTTAAAGCCGGAGGCAGCGGAAAAGAATATTCATTTTAAATTCAGCATCAAAGCAAGCGGTGCAAACGAGGTTCTGGCCGTAGAAAACCTAAGCTGTGCCTACGGCATCAAAACAATATTCAAGGCCTTAAATCTGCTGATCCGCCGCAAAGAACGTGTATTCCTGCTCGGTGACAACGGTTGCGGAAAAACAACGCTCTTTAAAGCTGTGATGGGCGCACTCCATCCGATTGACGGCTCCGTCACTATCGGCAGCAGCGTTGACATCGGCTACTACGCACAAAACCGGGATGATCTGGATTTAAACAAAACCGTATTTGACGAAGTGTATGATGCATACCCTACCCTGACCGTAACTGAAATCCGCAACGCGCTTGCTGCATTTTTATTTGTCGGTGAAGATGTGTTTAAACCGATAGAAATTTTAAGTGGCGGCGAAAAAGCGCGTATTTCTATGCTCAAGCTAATGCTATCCGGCGCAAATTTCCTTTTGCTCGACGAGCCGACCAACCATTTGGATATCGAATCACGCGAAGCACTGGAACAGGCACTTGCCGACTATGAAGGCACGATTTTTGCCGTATCCCATGACCGTTATTTTATCAATGCCCTCGCTGACTCCATTGTGTATATGGATGAAAACGGACTTACGCGCTATGACGGCAGCTATGACGATTTTTCCGCAAAATACACACGCAGCAGCACTGAAAAACAGACAGTCGCAAAGCCCGCAGCCAAGGAAAGCTATCAGCAACGCAAGCAGGCAGAAGCGCAAAAGCGCAAATTGGAAAATTCCGTAAAACGCGCCCAGGCGGCTATTGAAGAATTG
>JAZSGM010000023.1:0-10308 GCA_045532715.1 Clostridia bacterium | reverse complement strand
TATTTTTCATTTACAACCGCCATCGTATCGGATAACAAGGCACCGGTCTTCGCCGCAGTCAGCTCCAAAACAGAAGAATCATACAGCAGATTGAAGCCGCCGCTGCAGACGTCCTTAAGCTCTTTTACGGAAACCTTTACCGTTACGGTTGCATCCTCGACCTCCGCTTCCACAGCCAGCTCTGAGGCAAAAACCTGCGTCGATACCGTCAGTATGACAGACAGCAGCAGGCATATAATAAACTTTTTCATCCCAAACCCTCATCTCTTCCCGCGAACTGCACATCCGCAGGTCTGTAATACGCAGGGGGAACATTTCTGCTCCCCCTGCCGAAAACCTTTTCATCTGTTTAAACCGAGCAAGCACCCTTACTCCAGGGTGACATCCCACTCTGCGAGGTACTGCGCAAGCTTAATTGCATCCTTTGTATTCACAAAACCGTCGGCGTGAACATCTGCCGCATATACCGTCGCATCCGTAAACACAACATCCCACTCCGCGAGATATTGCGCCAGCATGATGGCATCCTTTGTATTGACCACATCATCGGCATAAATATCGCCTTTTTTTGCAATCGGTGCGCGGTCAATCGTTACACCGCCGCCGGTGCAGATTGCCGTAACAGATTCCATATTTTCGCCATATAGCGACTGTGCATTTACCTCAAATGCAGCAAACCCTCTGACCTCTTCTTTGATGGTAAAGGTGATGTTCAAAAGTGCACCTGCCTTTGTCATCGGCAAAGCACTTGCCCAGGATACCTTTATGATATTTTCTTCGTACGCCGTATTGATAGCCGGACTTTTGTCCTGCAAAACATCTCCCGCTTCTGCGCCGACGATGTCCACAAGTGTGTTGTCATACTTAATTTCAATACCGCCGCCGCAAAGCATAGAGTTTTCGTTGATGCAAACCGATAAAACACCTTCATTTTCACATTTTACCGTTTCAACCGAAATGCGCGGACTTTGCGCATCAACAGCTTCCATCACCAGCTCCGCTTCCTGCGTCTGTACAACGAGCGGCTTACCCTGCGCGTCATACAATTGTACATCCTTGAGCGAAAAACGCACTGTGGTTTCCGCGTCGGTTTTCGCTTTAAAAATCACCTTGCACAGTTCGCCTTTTTCCGCCACGGCTTCAATGCCTGCCCACGAAACTCTGACCGCATCGGACGCATATGCCGGATTGCATAAAAGGGTGGTCCCGGACAGCAGAGTCCCCTTGCTGACCGAAACCGGCTCCAACGCCGTATTGTCATACAGCAGCGTGTAGTTTCCGCCCTGAAATTCCGTATCCCCGGAAATCCGGATGCCGACGCTGATGTTTTCACCGTTGTTTTCCGGGTGCAGTGAAAGGTATGTGTTTTTAACCGTTATCTGTGCACCCTCAGCCTTCGCCGCGACCGGCTCTGTATGGATATCGTAGAGTTTGAGATTTTCAATCCCCACATCCAGATTGCCCGAAGGTGCACCATTCTTTACCAAAAACTCTACACGGATGATTTCGCCGCTGCTTTCGAGCGGTGAAAGTCCCGCCCAGGTGATGCGCACCTTGCCGGAGGCATATTTGGTGTTAATCACAGGCGTGCTGCCGGTAAACACCGCACCGGCTTTCGCGCTGACCACCTGTAAATATTCAGAATCATAAACAATATTGAAATTGCCGCCGCATACGGCATCGGCATGCGTAATCTGAAATACAACCTCGACCTTTTCGCCAAGCTGTGCCTCCACCGCGCTCCCTGTTATGAGCGGGGTTGCCGCAGCAAAGACGTTCATCGGCAGAAAGGCTGCAAGCAGGAATACAACGGACAGTGCTATGCTCAGATGCTTCATTTTATATCGCATAAACACCCTCCTATTCCAACGAGTCAATGAGCCCTGCATTGCATTTCAGTATTAAAATTGCATCTGCGGCATCTACAACGCCGTCACCGTTCGCATCAGCGATTTTCTTTTGCGCGCTTGTCAGCGTTGTCAGCTTTACATCTGCTTTGAGCACAAGCAAAGCATCGGCAGCATCAATCTCACCGTCATAGTTTACATCGCCCTTCAGCGCGGTTGTGTTGACGGTTACAATACATTCTGCCTCAAATTCGCCGTCCTGCGTTGTTGCCGTAATGGTTGCGGTGCCTAAGCCGACAGCCGTTACCTTGCCGCTTGCGCTTACGGTTGCAACTGCCGCATTGGAGGAAGACCACTTCACCGTCTTATCCGTTGCATCACTCGGCGCAACTGTAGCCACAAGTGTATTTGTACCCGGAATTGCCAGCGTCAGCGCCTCTGCGCTGAGCGTAATGCCCGTCACCTTGACCGGCTGCGGCTCCACAACGACCGTACAGGTGTTGGTATAGCCGCCCTCCTCCGTGGTGACCGTAATCGTTGTTGTGCCAAGACCGTTGGCGGTTGCTTTACCGTTTTTATCTATAGAAACGATGCTGCTGTCCGCACTCGTCCAGCTGACATTTGTATTCGTCGCGTTTGACGGCGTAATTATCGCCTCAAACTGCATCGTGTCGCCGAGATAGATGGTTGCCGCACTCGCATTGATGGCAACCGCTCTGACCGCCGTAGAATACTCCGGAACGCGCACATTGCACTTTGCTTCAAACGCACCGTCCTCCGTCGTTGCTGTAATCACGGCTTCGCCATGACCGACACCGGTCACTTTACCCTTGGTGTTCACAACAGCAACGTCTTCGTCCGAGCTGGTCCAGAGGATTTTCTGATTTGTTGCATCCTCCGGCGTAACCGTAGCATTCAGCTGAATACTGCCTTCGTAAGCGACAATGGCTTCTTCCTTGTCCAGCGTGATGCCGGATACGCGGATTGCCGGTGCAACTGTTACCAGACACGCATCGGTATAGCCGCCGTCTGCACTCGTCACCGTAATGCTCGCCTGCCCGACAGCCAGGCACGAAATGTTACCGTAGGCATCTACACTGACAATCTCCGGATTTGTTGATGTCCATGTCAAATTCTGGTTCGTCGCATAGGCAGGCGTGAAGCTTACTGCAAAACTTGTATTTACACCCTCGTTTAATGTAATGGAGTCATAATTGAGTTCTATATCTTCCACCGGTGCATTGTCACGCGAGATGGTGTAGCGGAAGCTTCTTGTATTGGTTAATGGCGTGTCTGTATAATCACTTTCCACAATAACGTAATAGGTCCCGTCCGCTGTTGCCGTATGCTTCAAGGTCTGCGATTCGTTCAACATGTTCCAGAATTGCCTATACTCATACCCTTCCGTTTCAGCATTATAATAGTATATATTTGCCTTTCCACGCTTGTGCGAATCGCCGTTCCCATATCCCCCGACATAAAGGTTGACTGTATCCCCCGTGGTCACATTATCAATTCTGAAATAATCCTTATCGTTGCGTCCGTTAAATGTATGATATATTGTCCGATTCGGTGTCGCTTTTACAGCATTGGCATAGGTATCCGAATTTTCAAATGCATCCGGGCTCTCTATGACATACTTAACGGTAAGCGGCTTTTCCGCTATCCCATATCTACCATAGTCATACAAGCTTACTTTTGCATAGTATTCTCCGCTTTCCGGAACCTTAAAGCTTCTGCTGTAAGCCCCACCTATGGAAGTGACATAATCTATGCTTCCTGCCCCATCGCCCTCCAGCTCGAAATCCTTGCCGGAATATAAAGCATACGAAATGCGGGCACCGTTTGTTTCAAAGCCGTCAAAGGTGAATTTGATGGCTTCATCTTTGTTTGCGGTAATTTTAAACCAATCCACATCATTATGACCGGTTAACGTAAACGCTTTATTGATGCCCTCCTGCAGCGCGGTCGCTGTTTTCCACGTATCATTATACTCATGCTCATCCGGTTCAATAATATTATAGCTGATTGCCAGTGGCTCCTGTACTGTGTTGGGCGTTTCCCAAATTGAAACTTTGACATAGTAATTTCCGGGGTTCTTTACTTTATAATGTCTGCTGTATGCACTTCTGATAGAGCTAACATAGTCAAATGCACCTGTATTGTCTCCGTATTTCACAAAATCCTCTTCACTGTACATATGCGCGCTAATCGCATTTGTATCGACCTTGAAGCCGGTGAAATTAAACTTGATTGCTTCATCCGGATTTTTGACATGGATTTTAAACCAGTCCACATCGTTGTGGCCATGGATTGTGAATGGCATATCGACATCCTGCTCCAGCAGAGTAGCCTTTTTCCAAGTATCATTGTTTTCATTCTCATCAGGCTCTATGGCAGAATATTTCACTGTCAGATATTCTGTTATACTTGTTCCCCCATTATAGAGTCTAACATTAATATAATACTTTCCGGGTGCAGTTACTTTATATTTTCTATTAAACGCTCTGTTAAAGCTATATGAATAATACAACGAATTTGCGTTATTGCCATGCTTGTTTAAATCTTCTCCGTTATAAAAGCTATAGCTAATCGCTGCAGACGACGGTTCAAAGCCGGAAAAGCTTAATTCAACCGCTTCATCCGGATTGTCCACATCAAATACGAACCAATCCGAATCCGTGTCAGCCGGCAGGTTAAATTGCGTTTCAACATCCTTGGTTAAGGGTGTCGCTGTTTGCCATGTATTATTCGCTTCGTTAAAGTCTTTTTTCCCCGTACCGCCTGAAAATGTGATTTTTAAAGGATTTTCGGCAATTTTATTACCGGAGCATACAATTTTTATATATTTTGTTCCCGCATTAATAAATGAGGCTGTACGCGTATAATAGCGGTCCGTTGTAGCAGAAAACACGGAATTTTCAACATCCCCATCATACAAACGAACATTTATACTGTTGGAATAATCGGTTTCAAAGCCTTCTATCGTCAAGGTAACCGTTTCATTTTCCAAGGTTGTATCAAAACAGAACCATTCCACATCGTTATGTCCGGTCAGGGTAAATTCCATCGGAACACTGTCGGTTAAGTAGGTTGCATTTTCCTTCGTCTCATTATTTTCGTTTGCATCGCCGTCAACAATTTCATATCGGATTTTTAAAGCCTTTTCATTCCATTCGCTTCCGTTGCTATGCATTCTGACTTTCACATAGTAATCTCCGGCTTCATTTACCTTAAAGTTCCGGGACATATTGGTGTAGAAGGCTGTAGAAGAATCTATATAATTTTCCTTACCGGCTTCAAGCTCGGTACCTCTGTAAAGATAATAGGAAACACTCTTTACCGTGTAATCAAAATTGCTCATTACCAGCTTGATTGCATCGGTATCGTTTGCCACCGTGATTTTAAACCAGTCCACATCGTTTTGACCGTTTAATGTATAGCTGCTGTCAACATTCTGAATCAATTCCGCTGCATTTTGCCATGTATCGTTATTTTCATAGCTGTCCGGTGCAACAATCGTATAGGAAATATTGACATCCTTTTCAAGCAGATAATTCTGATTGTTTAAGCAGACCTTTACATAGTATGTGCCTGCCTCGGCAACCTTATAGGCTCTGACAAAGTCCGTTTTAAATGCACCGGAGTGGTAAATATAAGATGCCTTCGGATTGTTCTCCAGCGCTGTTCCTTTATACAGATTGTAGTATATATTATTGGACGTTGCATCAAAGCCGTCAAACGCAAGCTTGATTGCCTCATCATCATTTTCCACATCAATTCTGAACCATACCTCACTGCCTGCAGCCGGCAAACGAAATGCCGTTTTTGCACCGGCAACAAGCTGCGGTGCCGTCGTCCAGGACGCAGTCTCCGCGAACACTTCCATTTCGTCGCTTTGCAGTTCTGCCGGCATAATTTCTTCCTCTGCCGCAACGCCTGCATCCGCCGCCTCTGCGCTTGACACCGGCGCACCGCTGTCCGTTTGCTCAGCGATGTTGCTTTCTGTCAAAGCTTGCGCATCCTCCGCTTCCGTGGCAAAAGCGCCCGTGGAAGAAAGCAGCATTGAAATCGCGCACAAATACGCCAAAAGCTTTTTAAATTTCATTGATTTTCCTCTCCTTTTCCTCTGATGTCACACTCCGTTTGGCGACACACGTTCTGCTTTTTACTATAATACATTTTGGCTGAATTGTCAATAAATGCAAGGCGCTTTATGCATGCAAAAAGCACCTTGCACCACGGCAAATATCAAAGCAAAAGGACAATCTGATTTACGAAATAAATATCACTTTTTCCGCAAGAAACAAACCGAACTGAAATTCCAATCCTGCTTTATGCTTTTCTGTTTCTGTACAGAGCAATCATTACAGAAACAAAAGCAAATGTCTCACCGATTAAGCCCATAAACGAATGCACGAAGATATCATATGTAAACATCATTACATTATTGGATAACCCTATTATTCTGGCGACTTTCACATTTTTTTGCCAAAACGAATATGTAGCAAGCGACGATACAACCGCCGGCAAAATGCTGTAATATCCTTTCCAGGTTATTACCGCTGAAGCAATATTAAAGGCAATGAAAATCCACAGCCATGCTTTTGCGCCAAAGAATTTACGATTGTTCCGCAGATAAATATTCTCTCGTACAAAGCATATCATATTTATCGCAAATGCTGAAGCTGCACCAATGAGCAGATAGTGCAGTGCCCATAAAATATCCATAACCATTTTCATAATCAAAACATGCTTCATTGTTTTGAAATGATACATTAACACAAATATCACTATGCCGCAGATTCCAAAAATCTGTGCTAAAATCCAACGGACGTCCATCAAATCATTCCCTTATCTAATTTATATGTTTTCTTATTATAATCCACGGTAATCACACTTCCGTCAGAATATCTTATTTCAAATACACCCGGCGAAATTTCTTTATGCTTTTCCATGAATTCATATTGCAAATAACTCAATGCATCATACGCATCTGCCGTTTCTTTTGCCTTGCTGGCACTAAACTCAATTTCTTCATCTGTGTTGCAATGAAAATCTCCTTTACCAATCCAGTCGCTTGTATCGGTGACAAACTTTGCGTAATAATACATTTGCGGTTTTCCGCCATATTCAACAACTTTCAGCATATCATCTGCACCGTCGCTTATAGCGTAATTTACGCATCTTGCGTAGGGATTATAAGGTATAATGCCGTGATATACCAGCTGTGAAAATGGTATTGTTTTATCACAAAGTACATGCTTTGCACCAATATCCGCATAGTCTGCAAAGGAAGAATATAAAGTATAATCCACATTTTTTGCGTAATAATCATAAGAACACTCACACCCGGCTGAGCCAAACATTTCTCTTGCCGCACCGTAGAGCTTTGCAAAATATTCGCCTGCTTCTTTTTTATTTACGGGGTGGTCCGGATGATGACATTCTCTCGGAATTGTCGCCGTAACCACATCCATATAATGCATCCCGCGAAAGCCGAGTGCGGCAACTTCAGGCAGTGTTTCCATTGAAATTTCATAAGCTCTCTTCGGACAAATATTATACGATCTGCCCCCGCCCCAGCGCACAGCATCTATACTCTTTTGTCCGTCTCTTGTAACGGCAACATCATTTTCCGAAAAATTATCTGCGATTGAAAAACCAAGAACACTATTTGTATGACACGTCATGGCGTATCCCAGTTCGTTCGCTCTTTGAATCACTTTTTTAAGTCCGGCTTCTCCGCCGATGCTTTCTTCTACGGGCAAAATCTGGGGCCATCTTCCATCGTGCCCTTTCATATTCCAACCGACAAGACAAAACTCCGCCTTACGCACACCGGCATTTTTATATGCTTCCATAACCTTTATCACATCATCAAATGTGCATGCAACATGAACATCAGGCTCGTTTTCAGGGGTTTGTTCTGCGATGGTGCACGGAACAGGCTTCCAAGCCATACGAATTCTGACATTGGGCGCTTCTACAGAATATTGAAGTTCAGGCGTTAAACGCTCTTTTACTGTTGTAAAACCGTTTGTTAACTGATAATTTCTGTAGACTCTGGCAATATCGCAATAATCGCTGTTCGCATCCTTTATGGTATGCATCTCAACTTTTATATTCTCGTAAGGCGTTTGTCCGTCAATTTCAAATCGTACTTTTGTAGAATATTTATTATTTTTAATTTTAATAATTTGCGCCACATCGGTTGCCATTCCCGTAACAATCGCAACCCTACATTCTCCATTGTGCTTCAGCCCGAAAACAGGCATAAATATATCCCGAAGGAGAATTTCACAATCTTCTCTTTCTTTAAAAAGGCATATGCCGTAATCGTGGTTTTCACATCTTCCCCATCCTGCAGAAACTACGAAAAATCCATCATCACCGGAAGCAATTACTTCTTCGTGTAAATCAAATTCAACATAGTCGACATCGGTATAATCCATATTTTTTGTAAGCTCGTATTCGGATACATTTCCCAATGTCATTTTTGCTTCAACAAATTCAGCTTTTCCATTCTTGTGTTTTATAAAAAAATTATTCATATGTTCGTCCCCCATATTCATTTTTCTTGATTTTATCAAGCTTTAATGATACAATCAATAACGAAAACAAACATAAATTTTGTAAAAACAAACATCAGCGGAGCATTATTATGGAACTAAATAACATTAATCCTCACATCAGATTTGCAAAAAATATCAAAAACGCGCTTCGTCATGAATATTTACAGGCAGTTGATTATCACTTTTACTATATACTGTCTAAAGATTGCATTTTGAAAATCCATGACACCGCATATGCGCTTACCCCGGGTACAATCGTAATCATTCCACCGGGAATAAAATATCTATTTGAAATACATTCCACCGTTGAAGTGATAAGCATAAACTTTGACTATACTCAAAATAACGCACAGGTTACGAAAGAAATTGAACCTTTTGAAGAGAAATGTTTTGATTTTTCTAAAATTACAGAAAAATGTACTTTTGAAACGCATCCGTTTCTTAACGAATCCGTTGTTGTGCATAATATGAGTTATCTGTATGATGATATCAACAAAATTTTAGATGAGTTCTCGTATAAAAAACAGCTTTATAAAGAAGTTTCTTCATCCGTTTTTAAAAAAATTATATATGAAATTGTACGGCACATCACTTTTGACAGCAATGGCTCTGAAAGTGTAAATTTAATTCTGGATTATATTCATAACCATTATAACGAAGAAATAGACAATCATTCCCTTTCCGCCATTGTTGGCTATCACCCACATCATCTTAACAGGCTCATGAAAATATATACCGGAACAACAATCAGGCAGTATATAATAAATTATCGTATCGAGCTCGCCAAGCGTTATCTCCGGGAAACCAATATACAGATAGCAAAAATTTCAGAGATATGCGGTTATCTGAATTTCAGTAATTTCTCAACGGAATTCAAAAGAAAAACAGGGTTAACACCAAGTGTTTACCGGAAGGAAACCAGACACCTGCTGTAATTTATAAGTCGAGTGAGCGCAGAATAATACGCACATATTGAATAATGTAAAACAAAAAAGACACACTTGTGTCTTTTTTGTTTGTGAAAGCCGAATGATTTAGATGCCTATATATTTTTGCTAAATTTTGCAACAAGTTGCAAAGCGAAATTATTGCTTCACAATAGCTAAATTACATTTACTTTCAGCGTGTGAAGCACATTTAGCTGCCGCAGGCAATTTAGCTGAACTTGTTCAATTTAGCTCGCGTCAGCGAATTTAGCTGAAAAAAAGACATCATTCGAATATCGAATAATGTCTTTTTTTCTGGAAGAACCGAACGGTTTAGATGCCAACATTTTCAATTAAAACTCTCTAATGTATAGCGAATTACTTTCATTAAATTTAATCATTTCACTTATTACGCATTTGAACTTTTCATCTACTTCATTCAATTTAAACTTCATAATAATATTTGCTATTTTTTTCTCTAACATATTATTTCCATCGATGATATAATTTCGTGATACATCTAATTTAATTCCATGATCTTTGTAATTCAATACTCCCATCAATTTCATAGCAAAAGGCAAATAACATTTTATACCTCGCAACTTTCTTATTAATACCCCCTTGTTATAAAGATAAAATGAACTATTATCTAACTCATCAACACCAAACCAACCACCTTCGAAATAACAACTTTGCAAATTTACATATTGATTGTTAAATACAAATATCTTTTCTATGTATTCAAACTCATCCAATAATTCTTCATAATATGGAATATCAGATTCTAACAAAGCTTTCTTTATCCCAATATTATTAAAAGTAATACAATAATTGTTATCTTCACAATTATCATATCCTATTAAAACATCTCCACTTATGAGCAATACTACTCTCTGAGATAGTGCAAATATTTCCTGTCTCTTATTCTTATTCAGCTTCTTAGAAGCTATTATTTGATTG
>JAZSGM010000298.1:0-4829 GCA_045532715.1 Clostridia bacterium | reverse complement strand
TGTATTCTTGCAGTCGTAAAACGGTAGCGCGGTGGAGCAATGAAAGCGGCGTGGATTACAGAGGACGCCGCCACGTGCAAACCGCACAGCCAATCCCGCCGCCGGACGACTTTATAAAAAATGCGCCGTGTCATACCATTGCCGAGTTGCAAGCGATGTACGGGCGTTGCGCCGGAGTAATCCGGCGGTGGTCAAAAGAAACGAGTGTCCGTTACGCAAAAGCCAAACGGACATATGTAAAGCATGACATAATGGAAGAAACCCGCCTGTGCTTGAGTTGCCCTTTTCCCACGTGCCGGACAGGGCAATGTGCAAGGGTTGGGGCAGTATGAGGGAAGGGGGAAACATGGGTAAAGGTATACGCGCAAGCAGTGCGATTGCACTGCTGGTTGGAATTGGAATCGGACTGTTAATCCCGTATCTTTCGGAATATTGGGAAATAACCACTGTTATTTGCATTTCCGGTCTTTACGCATACCACGTTTTCAAGTGAAAAAAGAATTGACAAATTGCCCTAACAGGTGTACAATATAGCAGAATCAGACGAACCGCGAATGCGGATAGTTTGGTGGGATACGTCGTAGTAATTTCAGACCGCTGTCTATGCAGGAAGAACCCGCGCAACATTGCGCTGTTGCCGGTGGACTGCGTATTGGGGTTGAACTCCCCGATGAACGAATCGGACGGGCGGCGCAATGCCCGACACCGAGCACGGCGAATGTACATCTGTACTCGTTTCGTGTGAAAATCCGACCGGCGGCAAGCGTCCTTGCGGAAGGAGACGTTGCCTTTGGTATCCTGACAGCCCGGAAAGACGGGCAACGTGATGAGATACGCCGGACAACACGAGGGTTTCTAACCAGCCTGACAAGGTGGAAGTCGTGCCGGGTATCTATGCGGATGTGTCCTGCCTTGACTTGCGTTCGCGCACGTGCTATACACAAGGTGATTCATACCCGCCGCCGTTCCGCCCGGTTTTATCCAAACCGGGCGGGAATTTTTTTATTGACACTGCCATTAAAAAATGGTATGGTTTAGCCGTAGGGCGTGACCTGCACACAATCAGATACAGCGGATACATCCGTTAATTGTATCCCGCGCCGCCGGAAGGTCACGACTTTTCAGCGGCGCGGAATTTTTTAGGGGGCGGTGGACATGAAATTATCAGGAATGAATGCGGCAATGTATCTCAGAAAGTCCCGCGCCGAGGACGGCATGGACACAACGGAAATACTGCGGCGGCACAGGGAGACGCTTACAGAATACGCGGCGCGTGAGGGTATCCACGTCATGGAAGTGTTGCAGGAAATCAAGTCGGGCGAAAGCCTGTATTCCCGTCCGCAAATGCTACAGCTATTGGCGGATGTGGAAGCGGGGAAGTATGGGTGTGTGCTGTGCATGGATATTGACCGCCTGTCCCGTGGGGATACGTTGGAGCGCGGTATGGTTTGGGAGGCGTTCAAGGTGTCCGGTACACTGATTGTCACGCCGGGGAAAGTGTACGATTTGTCGGAAGAATCGGACGAACTTATGACGGAATTACGGGGACTTTTCGCAAATTACGAGTTGCGGAAAATCAAAGAACGTACTCGACGCGGTATCATATGCGCCGCGAAAGAAGGACAACACCTTACTCCCGCGCCTTATGGGTACAAAAAGTGCATTAAGAACGGAAAGCACACGTTAGAAATTTATGAACCGGAAGCGCATTTCGTCCGTATGGCGTTTGAGTTATACGGGTCTGGGCTTGGATGTGGCACTATTGCGACGCGCTTAACGGACGGCGGGGCACGTCCACATTATGCGCCAGAATTTACTCGCGCAGCCATTGGCAACATCCTAAAAAATCCCGTTTATATCGGGAGGGTTGTTTACAATCAAACGCGCTGGGTGCGCAAGAAGACCGGAATGGGGCACGACCCCCGCCCTGAATCTGAATGGATTGTCGTTGATGAAGCACATCCGCCCATCGTTAGCGCGGAACTTTTTGAAAAATGCCAGCAAATCCGAAAAACGCGGTGGCGTCCTGTATACTTTGACGGAAGTATAAAAAACCCGCTTGCGGGGATTATGCGTTGCAAGCGTTGCGGAGGACGCATGAATAAACGTTGTAATGGTGGGCATTATTATTTACGTTGTGACAGAGGCAGATGTTCCACGCTTGCGAATTATGGGGCGGTGGAACAGGCTGTTATTGAGGGCTTAAGAGACATTTTAAGTGGGCTTGAGACGGAAGCAGGGGAACAGTCCGCCGACGCACTAAAAGCCGCGCAGGAACGGCTTTTATCCACTCAAGCCGCTATCCAATCCGAAAAGCGGAAGCGGGAACGGCTTTATGACTTTTTGGAGAGCGGGACTTATACAGAAACCGTTTTCGCAGAGCGGATGAACGCTGTAAATACTCATCTTGCCGCGCTTGAATCGCGTGAACAGACCATTTTGCAAGAAATTGAAACGCTGTCCCGTCAAAATGAGAAACGACAGGCGGCGGGTATCTGTACTTTGCTTGACGAATATTATGACGCTGACGCGCCGGGGAAAAACGCGCTTTTGCGCAGTGTTGTAGATGTAATATTTTATGAGAGAAATTCCCGTGATGAACCGTTCACTTTGGAAATTTTTTTGAAATAAATTAGCCAAATCGTTAGGTTGTGTCCGCTCTACTGCACAGTATGGCTAACTGCCATAGTGCAAAAATCAAAAAAATATGGATTATTGAACATGAACGGAGGAGTAAAAATGAAATGTATGAAATGTGGAGCAACCATCCCGGAAAATTCCGTGTACTGCAACATTTGCGGGAAGAAGCAGATACGGGAAAAGCAGAAAAGGGCTAAACGCCCTAACGGTGCGGGAACGGCGTATAAAGTCAGCGGTACGCGCCGCAAACCGTGGGCGGCGGTACGATACAAAAAACTGGTTGGCTACTTTGAGACGAAAGAAAAAGCACTGGAAGCACTGGAAAAAACGTCTGCTGATACCCGCCGCGAAACGTGATAAGAAAAGCCGCCTCCCCATATCAGGGAGACGGCTTTTTTTACTCTACTGGTTGCAACGCCTGAATCCGCTTTGCGGCATACAAGGCATTGTCTGTCAGTTGCCGTTGCCACGCGCCCACGGAACGCGCCCACGGAACGCGCCCAGCGGAAACCATTGCTTTTCAGCGCGGCGCGGGTTTCTTCATCCGGGATTGCGTCAAAGAATACTTGCAGACGGTTTTCGTCCACGTTTGCCACGACTTCCCCGCCGTCGAACGTCCACCCTTCCGGCGCGGGAGACGCGGCGCGGCGTTCCAAATCGGCGATACGCTCACGGATGCGCTTCATGTTGCCGTTGTTGCTCAACTCGTAAGGCGGAAATGGGATTCCGACGTACCACCCACGCGCCCATGCCTTTTCTATTTCCACCTGTACACCGCTTGTCAGTCCGGGGCAACCGTCCAGCGTCTTATGCTTGCGGTAGTACGCGTTGACCGCCTTCATAAGTGTCTGCCGCGCCTCCATCGCTTCCAGCTTTGCCTTGAGTTTTTCAAGCGCGGCGGGGTCGTCGCTTGGAATCGCCGTGTTGTTTTCGGCGGCTTCGGCGCATTGCTCGTAATAGTCCGCCTTGCGGTCGTGCTCTATGCCGCGCTCCATTGCGGCGATTGACTTTTCCCGCAAACGCGGAAGCGCGGGGTGTCCGGCAATGTTCGGTTGTCCAAAAGGAATGTCGGCAACCAAATCATGTGCCCGTTGATGTTCCCGCCGTGCGGCGTATTCTTCCGCTCCCGCCTTCTGATAAAGGCGGTCAATGCGTTCTTGGCGGCGTTCGTCGTAATCGGCGCGCCCTGTCCATCCTGTGGTATGGGTGTTCTTTTCCATGATATTTTATCCTTTCCGCCGCCCCCGCAGGGGCGGCTTGCATTATGGTCATTTTTGATTTCTTTTTCTGAAATTCTCCCCGCGTTCGTAATGATAATCCAGACATTTGTTACATATCCCCGCCCCGTTATTACACACGCCAAAACGCCGCTGTATCCCTCTTTCGGGGCAAGTGTAGCACGGGCTAACTCTTACAGGCAGTTTCACAGCCGGTTTCGTTTTATGTCCATTCTTTTTCATGATATCCCGTCCTTTCTGCGCCGCCCGGTTAAGGGCGGCGGCTTTATTCTCAAGCATACAGTTTCCCATTCACGCCGCGCTTGAAATCCTCGTAAACCGTCAGGCAGTCTTTGAGTAAGCCCTTGCAAGCCGTGAAACCGTTTGCGTCCCAGCACGTATATTTCCACTTGGTAACTTTGACTTCCGCCGTCTCTTTCAGTGTTTCCGTCGTGGCGGATTCCGGCAAATCCTGCCATCCTGCGTAAATGGCAAAACTTTTGTTGTAAAGCGTCCAGACGCGTTTCCCACGCTTGCGGAAGGGCGTACAGATGATTCTCACGGCGTCGCCGTACTGTGCGTATGTGGCGCATTCCATGCCGTGGAAGCGGATTTTTTGGGCGACAAGCTGTCCAAACTCTGTATAGTGCAGAATCGTATACTTGCCGCCGTCAACCATCCCCGCCGCAAACGCCGCCGCTTGGAGCGGTTGCAGGTAGCGTCCACGCGCTTCCGTGAAATCCCGTTCCGCCTGTTCCAGCGTGTCCGCGTCCTTGCGCGTCCGGTCTCCCGTCCCGTGCTCGTATACCGTCGTGACAAAGGCGGTGTCCGTGATTTTTACAGTCTCAATTTCAGTTTTCGGCGTGTTGGAGTATCCGCCGCCGATAACGGCGTACTGTAAGCGTTCCATAAATTTCCTCCAAGTCGGATCGTAGCCATGTCGTTCTGTGAGCCAAGGAGTTGTAAAAGTTT
>JAZSGM010000210.1:0-2698 GCA_045532715.1 Clostridia bacterium | reverse complement strand
ATCGGCTGTGCGATGGGCAAAAGCGGGACAAGCGTTGCGCGTGAGGCAGCGGATATTGTTTTGACAGACGATAATTTTGCCACGATTGTCAGCGCAGTGCGTACGGGCAGAACCATTTACAGCAATATCGGCAAGGCGGTGCGGTTCCTTTTGTCGAGCAATATCGGTGAGATTATAACCATTTTCGTTGCTATGCTTCTCGGATGGCCGACACCGCTTGCAGCCATGCAGCTTTTGTGGGTGAATCTGATTACGGATTCTCTGCCGGCAATTGCCCTTGGCTTCGAACCGGCGGAGCCGGATGTGATGCTAAGAAAACCGATTGGGCGTGCGCAGGGACTGTTTGCGGACGGCGCATTTTTCTCCGTGCTGCTTGAGGGTATCATGATCGGTACGCTGTCGTTGATTGCCTTTAGCTTCGGCAGAACCATTTATCGCGATTTTGCCGCCGCACAGACGATGGCATTTTGCGTGCTTTCGTTGTCGCAGCTGGTGCACGCCTACAATATGCGCAGCATACATTCTGTATTTACAGTCGGCATGTTTAAAAACAAAAAGCTCAACCTTGCTTGCGGTAGCTGCTTTGCGGCGCAGGCGGCGGTGGTGTGTTTGCCACCACTGCGCACGCTCTTTCATGTCTGTGCGCTGCAGCCCGGGCAATGGGGTATTGTATTTGTATTCAGTCTGCTGCCACTCGGCTTGGTCGAGTTGGAAAAGGCGGCGGAAAAATGGCTGCCGCGCAGGCGTGTGCGGCGCATAAAAACTACACAGTAGCAGTATAAAAGCACCTCCGTTGGGAAAGGATAGAAATATCTTTTTGGAGGTGCTTTTTTGTGCTTGTAATGATTTTGCGTTCACTTTTGCTTTACGGACTGGTGATGTTTTCTTTACGCATCATGGGTAAACGACAGGTCGGGCAGCTGCAGCCGGCGGAGCTTGTGATTGCGATTCTGATTTCCGATGTGGCATCCATTCCGATGCAAAATACCGGCGTGCCGCTGTTGAGCGGCGTTGTGCCGATTCTGGGATTGCTCATTGCAGAGCTGGTGATTTCGTACATCAGCTTAAAAAGCAGGCGTCTGCGCGTCGCCTTTTCGGGCAGTCCGAGTGTGATGATTCATAAGGGTGTTATTGATGAGCGGGAGATGGAGCGCCAGCGCTTCAACATTGATGACCTGCTTGAGGAGCTGCGTGTGCTCGGCTATCCCGATGTCTCACAGATTGAGTATGCCATTTTGGAAACAGGCGGGCAAATCAGCGTGATTCCGAAAAGCGTTGCAAAAAACGTCACCGTGGGGGATCTGAAGCTGAAGGTAACGCAGGAGCTTTTGCCGTTTATTTTAATTTCGGACGGTGTTGTGGATGAAGGGGAGCTCATCCGTTCCGGTAAGACACACGAATGGCTGAAAAAGCAGCTCAGACAGCGACATATAGAAAGTGTGAAGCATGTATTTTTAGCCTCGCTGAACGGTGACGGCGCTTTGTTCATTCAAACCAGGCAGAAAAGGGGGAAGCACAGAAATTGAAAAAGTTTGTTTTTGCAGTTCTTCTGCTTTTGTCGCTGATTGCAGGTGGCGTGTGGTATCAGACGGCAGTTTCAAGGTTCGCAAGGGAAGTGGATGGTTATATGCGGCAGATTGAACGGTTGACTTACGCAGGTGCGCAGGCGGAGACAGAAAAGTCATTTGCCGCCTTTGAAGCCTATTGGGCACAAGAGGAAAAGCATATGGCTTATGTGATTGACCACGTGCATTTGAATTCATTTTCCTGCGCTGTTGATGAGCTGGAAATGGCAATCTACGCAGCATCAGAGGCAGATGTACTGATGCTGAGTGCGCGCGTACGCAAGGAAGCGGAAAGCATTGCGGCAGATGAGCTGTTTTTGCCGGAAAATATATTTTAAAAGAAAAATGTGTAAATGTATTGAAAAAAAGTTTGAAAAGGTATATAATAACTCTGTTTGAGATTTAACAAGATATATCAGGAGGCTGAATATGGGGAATACAATTTACATGGACAATTCCGCCACAACGCCGCTGAAGCGTGAGGTTCTCGACGCAATGATGCCGTACCTTACAGAGGAATTCGGTAACGCATCTTCTATATATTCGACCGGTCGCAGCGCGAAAAAAGCTGTAGATGCAGCGAGAGAAACCGTTGCAGCTGCCATCGGTGCAAAGCCGACGGAACTGTATTTTACCGCTTGTGGCTCGGAAGCGGATAACTGGGCGATTAAGGGTGTGGCTTATGCGTGCGAAAGCCGCGGTAAGCACATTATTACAACGGCAATCGAGCATCATGCCGTTTTGCACACAACGCAGTATTTGGAAAAGCAGGGCTTTGAGGTTACATACCTGCCGGTGGATGAAGCCGGTTTGGTCAGCCCGGCGGATTTAGAGGCGGCGATCCGCCCGGATACAACTTTGGTCAGCATTATGTTTGCCAATAATGAAATCGGTACGGTACAGCCGATTGCGGAGCTTGCAAAAATCGCAAAGGCGCACGGTGTACTCTTCCATACGGATGCCGTACAGGCAATCGGTAACGAAGAAATCAACGTAAAAGAACTCGGGGTGGATTTACTGTCCATCTCTGCACATAAGATTTCCGGCCCGAAGGGTGTGGGTGCGCTCTACACCCGCACGGGCGTGCGTATTGAAAACTTTATGCACGGCGGTGCGCAGGAGCGTAACAGACG
>JAZSGM010000255.1:0-4628 GCA_045532715.1 Clostridia bacterium | reverse complement strand
AAGATTGTTCCGAGAAGAATCAGCGGCTGCTGCGCAAAGCATCAGAGAGAAGTAACAGAGGCTATCAAGAGAGCAAGACATATTGCACTTTTGCCGTATACTTCTGATTGATTTTAAAAAAGTTAACCCTGCATCATATGGTGGCCATCCTTAAGGATAACCACCGGTGATATTTGCCGCTATGCGGCAAGTGATATTGCTTCGCAGTGATATATTTGCTTCGCAAATGTGAAATATCCGATAAATCGGATGTGAATGATAAAAAGCCGTCTCAGTGAGACGGCTTTTTTCCATAACATTTCCTGTAAGGAAATATATCACATGTTCGACAGAACATATATCACACGCCGACAGTCGTATCTCACTCGCTCGCCAGAGCGAATTTCACTGCGCGTATCCCTTGGGATAACGCGCTTATGATGCAGGGCCTTTTTTTGCTCATTTAATTTTATTGACACCTATCCTACGGTGCTGTTATAATAATTCTAAGGAAACAGAAAGAAGGGATGGCAAAGTGAAAAAGCAACGCGCATTGAAAATCTTAATTACTGCACTTTGGATAATTTGTGCAATTCCCTTGCCCGTTTCCTTTCTGTCATGGATTTTCACTGTCGTTTCCGTTCTGCTTTCCGGCCAGTCGGACTGGTCGAGCTTTAAGACGCTTATCAGCTACTGCGCTCTGTTTTTAACCAATACTTATATCATCACTTACTTATATGCGCTCTTTAAAACAAACCGCGACCAAAAGCTCAGCTTGTTTTCATTTCTGCCCGGCATCCACCTGGTCATCGCATTAATATTTGTGTTCTTGTCCTTGTAAATTGCATAATACAAAGGAGAATTTAAAACGCATGAAAAAACAACGAATTATATTTATTATCATTTGCATTGTTATACTTATTATTGGCTTGTTTTTCATCAATCGTGCTTGCAATCCCCTGCGAAAATCCGAAGCCGAAATTCGTGAATATCTTTTTGAATTCACCCCAATTGGTTCAACCAAAGAACAAGTAATAGATTTCATTAATGATAATGCTGAAAAGCATTATCCGAATGCCTCCCCTCGCTACCTTGAGCTTGATTACGGTTTTGCGATAAAAGATGACCGCGTTGTGCTACGTTTTCACGGTCAAAAATACGATGATTCCGAAATGATTGGTGCGGAAATACTTCGGGCTACCATCGGAACATATCCCGCTTTTTTCAAAACCTATGTCTCCGCATGCTGGGCTTTTGATGAAAGCGGAAAACTCATTGATATCGGTGTTTACAAGCAATAAGACAGCCTTTAATTAAAACAAACATAACCCCGCATCAGACGATGCAGGGTTATGTTTGTTTTACAATGTAATCTGAATGTGGTTTTGTGCGCCCTTGCGCAAATGGATTTGCTTTATGTAAGTTTGTCCGTTCAGCGTAATTTCAACATCATAGGTGCCGTAAAAGCCACGAAATGCTGCTTTGCCCTCTGCGTCTGTTTGCACGCTTATGTTGGTGCGCCACTCTTTTTCGAACAGATTTTGAATCGCCGTATATGCCGGCTTGACCGACATATCGAAGCGCAAAAGACCGCCGCGGTAGTAGTTTTCGCCCGCGCTCATATCCCCCTGCGGTGCAAATGCGGCATAGCCGTCGACCAGATTCCAGTAGATAATCGCCTCCGTCGCCGGATGCGAAAACCAAATGCGGTACAGGTTTTCCAGAAGCTCTGCCTGCAACGCCTCATCCTCTTCGCTGTCCGTATACGCAGGAATCGTCACCTCGGTCAGCTGAATCGGCTTGTTTAGGCGCGCATAGGTGTCGAGCACCTCGTAAAGATGCGCCGGATTATACAAATCCTTTGCCGTATCCGCTTCATTTTCCGCGCGCACAAAATTATGAAACTGCATACCGATGCTGTCGATGCGCGCGCCCTTTGAAAGTGCACGCTCAATCTGCAGATAATACGGGCTGCGATCAAAGCGGTAAAGGTGGTGCTGCCAGATATGCGTCGCCTCATTGATAATCAGCTTGTTTGCCGTAAAATACTTTTCTGCCAGCGCAAAGTTCCATTCCACAAGCTCCGGCGCTTTAAAAAACACCGTGTTTTGCTGTCTATGTCCCTTGCAAAGCGTTTCGTTGATAACCTCCCAATCCGGAATCTCATCTGCATAGTGCGCCGCCAGGGAGGCATAACGTCTTTGCAGCTTCTTTTGTGCATCGCGGATATCATCCAAATTTACCCAGTCCGGCGTGAAATTCACATAGGTCAGGCAATGTGCCTTCGGCTCAATCCCGTGTGCACGGCAATATTCCAAGCACAAATCCGGCGCAGGGCGGCGGTAGATTTTTTCGCTGTCCCTTTCATAGCGCGGCTTGCCCTCTACAGGTTCCAAATCACTCCAGTAAAACGGCAGTGTTGCCAGATTAAACGCCTCTGCAAACTTTTCTTTATAGGTTTCGTTTTTTTCCGCGCTCTCCATTTCCTCTAACATAAACAAATTGGCGCCATATTTAAAATCATGCGTTTTCTGCACCAGGCGCATGCTCGCCTCAATCGGCTTGCCCTCCGTATCCGTAATGCTTAAATACGCATCACCCTTGCGGTTTTCCTCAACGCCGCGCGCTGCGCGCTCGCGCCAAATCGGTGATTGCGCATCAAAATATTTTAATACATCTTCTCTTCTGCTCATTAAAATCCTCCTCTTCGTTTTCCTTTATCATAGCACAGTGCCGAAAAGGATTACACCTTCTTTTCGAGCAAACAGGTTGATTTTTCGAAACTAAAATGATATAATTTCATCGTTTAAGGAGGTGTTATTCGTGTTTTTCGAGCAAGAATCCATTAGCTTTCAGATTTTAGATGTACTGTATATCTCCCAGAAGAGCTTTAAGCGATTCAGCCACAAGCGTAATTTTGACGCACTCTCCTTTCGCTTCGAAGCCGACACAAGCATCCTCTGCAAAAACAAACAAATGCATTTTCCGGATGACTCCATCGGCTTTTTCCCGGCAAATGTAGACTACGGCCGCGTTTCCAAGCACGATAAAATGATTGTCATCCACTTTAAAGCCTTCAACTACCAAGGTGACACCGTGGAGCAATGTATCCCGAACGAGCCCGAAAAGTATCGCAAACTGTTTGAAAAAATACACAAATGCTGGACTAAAAAAGCAGCATCGTATAAACACGAGGCCGCTGCCCTCTTAAATCTCATATTTGCGGAGCTTTATAAAGACAATAAAAAGGAGAAGCCAAGCAGCTCAAAAATCAGTGACGCAGTCAAATATATAGAGAATAACTGCTTCAGGCACGATTTTTCGCTTCCGCTTGCAGCTGAAAAATCCTATATCAGCGAGCCGTATTTCCGGAAGCTGTTTAGGCAGGAATTCGGCATTTCGCCACAGCAGTATGTCATCCGGCGCAGACTCAGGCACGCAGCGTCTCTGATAATTACCGGCTACTATTCTCTTTCAGAGATTGCAGATTTATGCGGCTATAACGATTACAAATACTTTTCGACTGAATTTAAAAGACACATGGGCATCTCCCCCTCCGCATATAAATATAATTTCCGGCACAAGTAAGTTTGCGTTGACTTTAGCGCGTGCAAACTATATAATAGAATGTATAAGTCAGGAGGGATATCCTTGCGAGAAACAATCAATATTTTAGGTGTGCACATTGACCGATTGACGCAAAAAGAAGCCTTGGACAAGCTGACCGGCTTTTTAACCACAGAAAAAACGGATCTTGTGTTTACGCCGAATTCTGAAATTATACAAGCCGCCTACAAAGACGAGGCATTCAAAAACCGTTTAAACAGCGCAAGCCTGAATACGGCGGATGGCATCGGCGTTGTATATGCTTCCAAAATTCTCGGAAAACCGCTTGCCGAAAGAGTCGCCGGCTTTGACCTGATGTGCGCATTTATGGGCGTTTGCGCCGAAAAAGGTGCGCGCATATTCTTGTTCGGCTCTAAAGAAGGCGTTGCCAAAGAAGCGGCAGACGAGCTTCTTCGCCGCCATCCGAGCCTCAACATCTGTGGTATGCGCAACGGCTATTTCACCGATGCAGATAACGAAAGCATCCTTTCTGAAATGAACGCAGCCAACCCGGATGTCATTTTGGTTTGCCTCGGTGCGCCGAAGCAGGAAAACTGGATTTATGACAATGCCTCGAAGCTCAATGCCAAAATCATGATGGGCTGTGGCGGCAGCTTAGATGTGCTTGCCGGCAGAGTGGAGCGGGCACCGGAAAAGTGGCAGAAGCTGGGCCTTGAATGGGCATACCGCTTAAAGAAGGAGCCAAAGCGCTTCTGGCGAATGACAGCGCTTCCGAAATTCGGTTTAACGGTTTTATTTAAAGGCAGAAAATACAAGCAGGAAAGCGAGAAATAACAATGGGCACATTATTTGTAATTGAAGGCGTAGACGGCGCAGGCAAGGCAACGCAGACCGCCAAGCTCGTCGAGCGCCTGACTGCAGACGGCAAAAACCCCTTAAAGGTCACCTTCCCGGATTACGAAAACAAATCCTCGGACATAGTAAAAATGTATTTAAACGGCGCATTCGGCGCACACGCAGACGATGTGAATGCAAAAGCAGCATCCACCTTCTTTGCACTCGACCGCTACGTGTCGTACAAA
>JAZSGM010000097.1:0-10286 GCA_045532715.1 Clostridia bacterium | reverse complement strand
GAGGTCATTGCCGTCCTTATCGCTGATTTCCAAAAGCCAGCCCATATGGTTGATGCCGGCAATCAGCTCACGTCTGCCCTCAAGCTTCTCCTCCATACCGAGGCGCTTTAACAGCCACTCCGAGCAGGTCTGTACGCTGTGGCAAAGACCGACGGTCTTTACATCCGTGTAGCGCTGGATGTAGCCGGTGAGCATTGCCATCGGATTTGTATAGTTCATCAAAAGTGCATCCGGGCATACCTCTTCCATATCATGCGCAAAATCCTCCATCACCGGAATGGTGCGGAGGGCGCGCATAATGCCGCCGATGCCGAGCGTGTCGGCAATTGTCTGGCGCAGACCGTACTTTTTCGGGATTTCAAAGTCGATAATCGTGCACGGATCGTAGCCGCCGACCTGAATGGCATTGACTACAAAACGTGCACCGCGCAGTGCCTCTTTTCTGTTCTCCACGCCGACATAGCACTCGATTTTGCCGTAGCCGCCCTTTGCCTTGCGAATTGCTTCTAAAATGGTTCTGCTTTCCTCGATGCGCTGCGGATCAATATCATACAGTGCAAAGGTCGCATCGCGCAGAGAGTCTACGCACATACAGTCACCGATGACATTTCTTGCAAAAATGGTGCTGCCTGCACCCATAAATGTAATTTTCATTTCATTGCCTCCTTTAATTCTGATTCGTATAATTCAATTATATATTGACATTGTAAATTTTTACATAGTATAATGTTATATATATTTGTCATTTTGTTGTTTTTCGAAAGGAAAGTGAGCTCGCATGTTTCATATGAGCATCATCCCGGATATGGGGTATAAAGACTTAAGTCCGGTGCAGTTTGGCTACGAAGACTGTACGCCGTCGCACTTTTTCGGCCCTGCGGTGCGCACACATTGGCTTATTCATTATGTTGTGTCCGGCAGCGGTATTTTCCGCATCGGCGACAAGGAATACCCCGTAGGCAAGGACGATTTTTTCGTGATTCCGCCATATGTTGAAACCTACTACCAAGCCAGCGGAACCAACCCGTGGAACTACATTTGGGTCGGGTTTACTGCAAGCGATGCGCTGCCGGCACCCTTGCCGGATGTAATGCACTGTCCGGAGGCGCGCGGCATCTTCACGGCAATGAAGGACTGCGAAAAGCACGAGGCAGGTCGCAGTGCTTTTTTAACAAGCAAGCTCTGGGAATTTTTCACACTGCATTTACAAAGCAAGGCGCATCCGAGAAATTATGTTGAAACTGCGCTGTTTTGTATGCATTCAGAGTATATGAACGGCATCACCGTAGATGAAATTGCACAAAGGCTGAACCTGGACCGCACCTATTTTTCCACGCTGTTCAAAAAGCAAATCGGCGTATCACCGAAGCAGTATCTGCTCGCCTACCGTATGCAGGTTGCGGCAAAGCTGATGTGCGAAAACCAAAGCAGCGTCACTGTTGCCGCCTACTCCGTCGGCTACAGCGACATATTCACCTTTTCAAAAATGTTTAAGCAGCATCACGGTATGACACCAAGCGAATATATCAAAAAAAGTAAAGAAGCAGGACAGTAACCACTGTCCTGCTTTTATTATGCCTCATCAAACATTTTCGCAAGCTTTCTTGCCGCAGCTGCCATTTCCTTGAGTGCAGCAAATGCACTCTCCTCCGTCTCGCCCATCGGATGATTTACCGCCTCCAGCGTAAAGTAACCATCGTAGCCGATTTCCTTTAGTGCGCGCACAATCGCGTCAAAATCCATTTGCATTGTAAACGGAAGCGCATGCGAATCGTTCCATTGGTCGTTATCGTGAATATGCAACGCCTGCACGTGCTCCCCGAGCGCGCGAATCATCGTAGCCGCGCTCGTCATATCGCCCATCATCTCCGCATGCCCCAAATCCACACACGCCACAAAGTCCGGGTCATTTACGCACTCAATGTGCTTTAAAAAGTCCTCGTGTGATGCGCACGCCGCGAAAGCCGCTCTGTCTGTTTCATTATTCCAGTTCCACATATTTTCCGTCGCAATCTTTATGCCGTACTGCTTTGCAACCGGCAAAAGCTCGAAATACATTTCAGCATTCTCCTCGGCACTTTTATAATTATCCGGATGAATGATGCAGATTTTGCCGCCTGCCTCCGCCGTGCATTCGAGCGCACGCTCCATATAGCCACGAATTTCAGCACAATACAACGGATGCGGCGCGTGCGCCTGGTTGCAAACAATACCGTTGTCCAAACCAATCTGCTTTAATCTTCTTGCGAATTTTAAATAATCCTTACCCGCGAGCGGATGGTCCGTCGCTTTAAAGCATCTGTTTACCCAATCAAAGCCCGCCATTTCAAACATCGAAAAATCCCACGCATCAAAGCCTGCTTTTGCTACAAATTCTACTGCCTTTTCCTCGCCGATGACCGTTGCCGAAGATTTAATTTCCGTTGAAATTTTCACGATAACCGCCCCTTATACAAATATTTTAGCTGAATTGTACCACAAAAGAAAAAGACAGTCAACCCCAAAAACACCTCTATTTCCGATTGAATTTTTACAAGATTAGTGCTATAATTAGGAAAACAACAATATGAGGTGAAATAGCCATGAATCAAATCAAAGAGAAAAAAGGCTTTATATGTGATATGGACGGCGTCATCTATCACGGTGAACGTATTTTAGACGGTGTAACGGAATTCGTCAACTGGATGCTGGACAATGACAAGAAATTTGTCTTTTTAACCAACAGTCCGGAAAGAACGCCGCACGAGCTGAGCATGAAGCTTGAGCGAATGGGGCTCTGCGTTTCTCCCGACCATTTTTATACAAGCGCACTTGCGACCGCTGCATTTTTAAGCAGTCAGAATCCGGGTTGCACAGCCTATGTAATCGGTGAAGCCGCGCTAACCAAGGCACTGTATGACCAAAACATTTATATGAACGACGTTAACCCAGACTATGTGGTTGTCGGCGAAACCAGAACCTATAACTTCGAAAAAATCGAAAAGGCAATTGAGCTTGTCAACAAGGGCGCGAAGCTGATCGGTGCCAATCCGGACATTACCGGACCGACCACGAAAGGCATTATGCCGGCAACCGGCTCACTGATTGCACCGATTGAAATTGCAACCAACCGCAAGGCATATTTTGTCGGAAAACCAAACCCGCTGATGCTGCGCCATGGTCTTAAAAAGCTCGGCTGCCACAGTGATGAAATCGCCTTCATCGGTGACAGAATGGACACAGATATTATCGCCGGCATCGAGTCTAACATCGATACGATTTTAGTGCTCACCGGCGTAACCGCCAGAGAGGATATTGATAAATTCCCCTACAGACCGAAATACGTTTTAGACGGTGTGGGTGACATATTAAAAGCATAAAGGAAAAGAAGCAATCCAAAGGCACTTTCACTTAAGGATTGCTTCTTTTTTCTTATAACGTTTTAAAGCTGAAGGTCAGCTTCGTTTTGTATTCTTCAAACGGCGCAAGCACAACGTATTTGTCGTCCTTTACGATATTCGGTCCGCCGGACGCGGTTGTGCGCGGTTCTAAACCGACAACATATTCACTTTCGCCAAACATTTTCCAAATAAGGAATTCCGGCAAATTCTCACGTTCGTATGTAATATATGCCCCGATTTCACCATTTTCAATACCGGCACGTGCCACCGCACCGTCGTGCGCTACCTTGATGCACTGTTCCTCTATGCCATGCACCGGCGCCGAAATCTGCGCAATTTCCTCCGGCACGCCAACCAGCTTGGCACTTTCGCACACGAGCGGATAGCCATAGTTGCAATGATAGCAAAGCACGGTTTTCTCTTCCCTGAAGCCTTCGTTTAACACCGTATCCTCCACGGTAAATTCCTCCGAAAACAGCTTGGTTGTGATGGTTCTTTTCAAAACAAGGTTTTCACCGAATACGCAGCTCTCGCGCATTTCGCCCGAAACACGCATGATGTATTCATCGCCCTCCCAGTCTGCATATACACTGACCTTACTTGCCGGTATGTTGGCAATTCTGCCGTGAAGACCGTGCTCATCCACCGGTGCACCGATATTCCGAAGGCCGCAGGTTGTAATCAGACCGCCATAAAAGCCGCGCAGCCAGCTTTTGCCGTCCTTTTCATAGTAGCCCGGCGCCGTAATACCGGTTTTTGAAAACCACGCCACCGCATTGCCCTTATAATACGCCTGTGCAATGTCCATACATCTGTCCGGCAAAACATTAAACCGCACCTTGCCGGTATTGATTTCAATCACACGCACACCCTTCATCTTTCCGTCATTGAATGTTAAATCACGCACACCGCCGATTTGCTCCACCGAACCGATGCGCTTTAAGAGCTCCTGTCTGGTCATATATACATCTCCCTCGTTTGATTTGCGACTGTAAACATAGCCTGTGTTCATTATAGCACAGCTGTCATGCATACGCAACAGCCTATTTTGCGTACAATTTCAGATTATTTACGCACCACAGACGCCATATACTCGGACGGCGTCATACCGCAGACCTCCTTAAACCTTCTGGAAAAATACTGGGGTGACGAAAAGGCAAGATAATCGGAAATCTGCGCAAAATTCATTTCCTTCTCACGAATCAGATGCTTTGCACAATCTATCTTACAATGCGAAAAATAGTCCATTGCCCCCATACCGATATTCTCACGAAACAACGTCTTCATATTGGTTTTGCTCATCCCGAAATGTGCACAAAGGCTTTCAAAATCCATATCAACGCAAACATTGCTTTCCAGATAAGAACAAACCTTTGACAAAAGCGGATCGGAAATATACATCAGCGGCGATGCCGTCGCCGGCGTCTGTGCGTTTTCACGAATACAGCTCAGCACAAAAAGCTCCGTATAAATTTTCACAAGGTTTTCACTGCCGGGTGCCGCATTCGGATTTTTGACAAGCCTTGTGCTGTACGGTTCGCCGAGCGGCGTGGAAAATGCCTCCCTCGCCGCCGCAACCAGCTTCGTTATATATTCTTTTTTCTCCCTATCACATTTCACAATGCGCCCCGCTGCTTTGTAAAGCTTTTCATTTGCACAGACAAAGGAAAACAGTACCGCATTCGCTGCCTTGCCGTTGCCCGGACGCAGCGAATGAAACTCCATCGGACTGATAATGCAAAAGTGTCCCGGCGCAATCACCTCTTCTGTAGAGCGTATCGTCAGCGAAATATAATCCTTGTCCGAATAAATCACTTCCCAGAAATCATGCCTTTCGCCCAAAAAGACAAAATCGCGCGCATATTCGAAGTACTGAACCGCTACAATTTCCTCAATATTTACTTCCGGCTCCAGTTTTACAGGAGAATACATCATATTTATCACCATTTCCATTATAAAACACATAAAAAACCTTGTCAACCAAAAGTATAAATTTAACGACCAAATTTCATTTGCCATCCGGCATTTTTATGCTATAATAAAATTGAAATTTATATAAAAAGGAAGGATACAAATGATCAAATTCGGCACAGGCGGCTGGAGAGCGGAAATCGGCAAAGACTTTAATATGGAGAACATCCAGAAGGTCGCACAAGCCCTCTGCATTTACGCAAAAAAGAAGAACGCAGACAAGCTGCCAATTATCATAGGCTATGACAGACGCTTCCTGTCTGACAGCGCAGCAAAATGGATTGCCGAGGTTTTAAGCGCCAACGGCATCAAGGTGCTGTTTTTGAACCGCAGTGCCCCAACGCCGCTGATTATGCACTACGTAAAGACAAACAACTTAAACTTCGGCTTAGAGGTAACTGCATCGCACAACCCATCGAGCTATAACGGCATTAAGCTCATTGTCAAGGAAGGCAGAGATGCGCCCCTTGAAACCACAGCCGCTCTGGAAGAAATTCTCGAAAAGCTTACAGCAGCAGATATGCGCACAAACGATTTCGATGCCGCAGTCGCAGCCGGCAATATAGAATACATCAAAAATCCGTTCAATCATTTTATTGACGATATATTAAACCTGCTGGATGTAGAAGCCATCCGCAACAGAGGTCTGCGCATTCTGTTTGACCCGATGCACGGCTCCTCCTCCTATCCGCTGATGGTGATTTTGCACACCACACGCTGCACGGTTGATATCATCAACGGCAACCGCGATGCCTATTTCGGCGGCGCAATGCCGGCGCCGACAGAGTCCACTTTAAAAAGCCTTGCGATGGACGTGGTCCGTGGCGGCTATGATTTAGGTATCGGCGTGGACGGCGACGGTGACCGTCTCGGCATCATCGACAGCAACGGTCAGTACATCAACGCAAACGAAATTCTGACTCTTTTGTATCACTACCTGCACGAAAGCAAGGGCTGGAAGGGTCCGGTTGTCCGCAATCTCGCAACCACGCATCTGTTAGACAAGGTTGCAGAGGATTTCGGCGAACAGTGCTACGAGGTGCCTGTCGGCTTTAAGTACATTTCGTCTAAAATCGACGAGGTGGACGCCGTGCTCGGCGGCGAGTCGAGCGGCGGTTTAACCGTACGCGGACACATTCACGGCAAAGACTCCGTCTATGCAGCCTCCCTTTTCGTGGAAATGCTCAGTAAAACCGGCAAATCCCCGACCGAGCTTTTAAAGAAGCTTTACAAAAAATACGGCTATTTCACAATGGTCGAAGAGAATCTGCGTTTTGCCGAAGAAAAGAAGCAGGAGATTTCCAACATCGTATTCACCGAAAAGAAGCTGCCTGAATTTCCGGCAAAGGTTGTGGCTGTAAATTACGAAGACGGCTGCAAGGTATACTTTGAAGACAATTCCTTTGTTATCTGCCGCTTCAGTGGTACAGAGCCGCTGCTCAGAATTTTCGCCGAAAATTCCACAAAAGAAAAGGCAGCCGAATATATCGCTGCCTGGAAGAATTTCTTAAACCTGTAATTTTAAAGAAGTGCTGATAAATGCATCAGCACTTCTTTTCTTTTGCCTTACCCACGGAGTTGCGCTGCACAAGCTCTGCCGATACGCTGACCGTCTTTATTTTTGCTTCGTTCCCCTTTTCAATTCTGTCATACAGCATATCAACCACAATTTCACACAAATCCTCATTATCGGACGTAATCGAAGTGAGCGGTACATCAAAATACGGATTGCTTTTGATATCATCCATACCGACAATCGAAATATCCTCCGGAATCTTCAGTCCGTGCTCATAAACACTTTTCATCGCACCGATGGCAATGCTGTCATAAGCGGCAAACACCGCTGTCGGTACACGCTCAAGCGCCAGCAATTGATTCATGGCAATATAACCCGCCTGTTCAAAGCGCTCCTTTGTTTCAACGATATATTCCTGTCGCACCGGAAGCCCATACTGTCGCATTATTTTCAAAAACTCGTTCCTTTTTATGCTTGTATAACCCTCTCCAATAAATGCTATATCCCGATGCCCGTTTTCCAGAAGAAGCGCAATCGTGTTTTGGATAGACGCCCTCCACGAAAGCGAAATAGAATCACAAACATCACTCCGGCCGATGACAACCGTCGGCAGATTATTTTCAAACGTCGGTGGCAAAGTACCGTATACAATTATACCGCTTACCTTCGCATACTGCACAAAATATGTAATCAAACACCGCTTTGCTTCTTCATCAAAATTATAACACCCCGTCACCATAAGACCGCCATGCTTCTGGATTTCCTTCTCGAGCATCGACAGCTGATGTGCATAGTAAGGGCTTTGAAACTCCGACCCGATTACCGCAATCACTTTTTTATCAAATGATGCTTTATTATACTTTTCAAAGCATCCGGTTTCCCTTGCAAGCGCAAAAATCCTTTCGCGTTGCGCAACGCTGATCTCCCGACTGCCAGCAAACGCCTTGGATACCGTCGACACAGACACGCCTGCCATCTCTGCAAGCTCTCTCATCGTCATACACATCCACCACCTTTCAGCACTGTATTACTCCTACAAACCTCCCGCAACACCGCGTTGCATACTATTCTGCCCGGTTTTCAAAATGCAGTTTTCTGAAGAAAAACAAAAACAGTATGTTTTGCACCAGCGCCGTAAATGCCCATGTCACCGGATAAACCGAATACAGCACAGCCAGACTTCTGAAGCTTGCAAAAACCGTATAAATCCAAATCACACGCAAAACGCACGTACCGCAAATAGACACAATCATCGGCACCGTTGAATAGCCAATGCCGCGTAACGCAGAGCTGGACGTACTCATTATGCCACCCAAAAACCAGAACGGTATATAATACTTCGCAATATAAATACCAATCTCAACGGTTTGTGCATCATCCGTAAAAATCAGCATAAACAGCGGTATCACGGCAACGCCCAAAAGAGCGAACACAAGCTCGGCTATACCGACACCACCCAGACAGGTGAGCCAGCTTTTGCGTATTCTATCTTTATTCTTGGCACCGAAGTTCTGTGCGCACGCCGTCGTTGCCGTATTGGCAACGCCGTTGGAAATATTGCCTAAAATGTTGCCCATATAGTTCACCGCACCGTGTGCCGCCATCGTTGCTGAGCCGAAGGAATTGATTGCCGATTGCAAAAGCACATTGGATACGGCAAACACCGTGGACTGGATGCCCGTCGGTATGCCGAACCGCAAAATTTCAAACAGCTCCTTTTTAAAGACGCGCACCTTTTTCAAATCAATCCGGCAAGCATTTTCAATGCGCATCAGGCAGTGCAAATTCAGAAACGCCGCAACGCCCTGCGAAGCAAAGGTTGCAATTGCAACACCTGCTACGCTCATATGAAACACAAGCACAAATACCAGATTCAATGCCACATTGAGCACGCCCGAAAGTGTCAGAAAGTATAACGGACGTTTATTGTCACCGTAAGCGCGCATAATCGCACTCGTAAAGTTATACAAAAGGATCAGCGGCATACCGGCAAAGTACACGCGCACATAAGTGGTGGACATATCGATAACATCGCTCGGCGAGCCCATAAATTCCAGTAGCTTTCTCGCCACACTTACACCAACGACCGCAAGAAACACACCGCCGATACAGCTCACTGCAATTGCCGTATGCGCCGCCTTATGCATCCGTTCGTTATCTTTTGCGCCGTACCCTTGCGACACTACAATGGTCACACCCATAGAAATTCCCAAAAACAGCTGTACCAGCAAATTAATCAGCGATGAGGTTGAGCCGACCGCCGCCAATGCTTCGTTGCCGACAAATCTGCCGACCACCATCATGTCCACAACGTTAAACAGCGTTTGCATAAATCCGGAAAATATAATAGGAAGAGCAAATACAATAATCTTTCCGAGCAATTTCCCTTCCGTAAAATCAATTTCATATTTTTTCATTTCCTCAAGATCAAGTCCCTTGCAATTCAATTGACTATACTATATCAAATTATCCCTGCAAAGTCAAGCTTTCACAAGCCCGAATTCACGAATCGGCGCTACGCAACGCTACCACTTCACGTCACCGGAGCGCAGCGAAAAATTAACTGACTGACTCTTGTCAAGCCACCTCGGTTATGATATACTAAGGTTAGATATGTAGCTATACCACAGGGAGGTTGAAGTCATGAACCATTATGATATAATCATTGTCGGTGCAGGCCCGGGCGGGATTTTTTCCGCTTATGAGCTTGTTACCAAAAAGCCGGAGCTGAAAATTGCCATCTTTGAATCCGGCCATACACTTAAAAAGCGCAAATGCCCGATTGACGGCAAAAAAATCAAAACCTGCATAGGCTGCAGAAGCTGTTCCATTATGAGCGGTTTTGGCGGTGCGGGTGCTTTTTCCGACGGCAAGTACAACATCACAAACGATTTTGGCGGTACGCTGTACGAATACATCGGCAAGCAGCAGGCGCTGGATTTGATGCATTACGTGGACGAGATAAACATGCGCTTCGGCGGCGAAGGCACAAAGCTCTACACCACCACAGGCTCGCAGTTCAAAAAGCAGTGCATTCAAAACGATTTGCATCTTCTCGATGCATCCGTGCGCCACTTAGGCACAGATATCAACTATATCGTGCTTGAGAATTTGTATAATTTCTTAAAGGACAAGGTGGAATTCTTCTTCGACTCCCCGGTCGAGCGCATTGAAATCGAGGACGGCGTATACACCATCAACAGCAACGGTCACCTTTACACCTGTAACACCTGCATCATCTCCGTCGGCCGCAGCGGCAGCCGTTGGATGGAGTCTGTGTGCAGACGTTTAAAAATCCCGACCAAGAGCAACCGCGTGGATATTGGTGTCAGAGTCGAGCTGCCGGCAGAGGTTTTCTCGCATTTGACCGATGAACTCTACGAAAGCAAAATTGTATACCGCACAGAAAAATACGGTGA
>JAZSGM010000131.1:0-7332 GCA_045532715.1 Clostridia bacterium | reverse complement strand
AGGAGCGTAACAGACGTGCGGGTACGGAAAATGTGGCAGGTATTGTCGGCTTTGCAAAGGCAATGGAGCTTGCAACAGCAGACATTCCGGCACACAAGGCGAAGCTTTGTAAGCTGCGTGACCGTCTGATTGCCGGCATTGAAGCAAAAATTCCGTACTGTCGCTTAAACGGACACAGAGAGAAAAGACTTTGCACAAATGTAAACTTTTCGTTCCAATATATTGAGGGTGAATCCCTTCTGCTTCTGCTGGATATGAACGGCATTGCCGCATCGAGCGGCTCGGCATGTACGTCCGGCTCGCTGGATCCGTCGCACGTGCTTCTGGCAATCGGTTTGCCGCACGAAATTGCACATGGCTCGCTACGTCTGAGTCTGGGCGATTTTAATACAGAAGAAGAGGTCGACAAGGTGATTGATGCCCTTGTGCCGATTGTGCAGAGACTTCGTGAGATGTCTCCGTTGTATGAGGAGGTTAGATAAGTATGTATAGTGAACAGGTAATGGACCATTTCGCCAATCCGCGCAATGTCGGCGAACTTGAGGACGCAAATGCAGTCGGGCAGGTCGGCAACGCAAAGTGCGGTGACATTATGAAGATGTATATGAAGATTAACGATGACGGCATCGTGGAGGATGTGAAGTTTAAGACCTTCGGCTGCGGTGCTGCCGTGGCAACGAGCTCGATGGCAACGGAGCTTGTGAAGGGCAAGAGCATCGAAGAGGCGCTCGCGCTGACCAACAAAGCCGTTATGGATGCACTCGGCGGACTTCCGCCGGCAAAGATTCACTGCTCGGTACTGGCGGAAGAAGCAATTCACGCCGCAATCGATGACTACTATAAAAGAAAGGGCATCGAAAACCCGAATCCGCGCAAGTGCGACGGCTGCTGCGAAAGCTGCCACCACCATCACGAATAAAAAATTAAGAAGCTGAGAACTAAAGTTCCCGGCTTCTTTTTTTGCTTGCAGATTTAAGTTTTATTCATTTTCCGGTAGTCTTTCGGCAACATTCCCGTATGCTTTACAAAAAAGATTTCAAAGCCTCTTAAGGATAAGTATCCGCACTTTTCGGCAATTTGATAAAGGGATAATGAGGTGTTTGCCAAATATTCTTTTGCTGCCTTCAGTCTTGTTTCATTCAGCTTTTCGGAAAAGGATACACCCCAATATTTTTTTAGCAGTCTGTTGATGTGATTTTTACTGTAGCTGAGCTCTTTTGCAAGGTCACCCGCCGTGATTTGAAGGGCATAGTTATTGCTGAAAAAATCGTCTAATCGGATATACATATCAATTTTATTTTTATTTGCGGTTGAATGTAATGTTCCCTTTTTATCGTGTTTTTCTGTGGGCAGAAGAATTTCAATGATATAGCTTGTGATAATGCTGAAGTAGTTTTTGATACGGTGAAATTCCCATTGCTTTTCTATTTGCGGAATATGCAGATCGATTTTCTTTATATTCTGGAATATTTCGGTTTCAATTTCAGGGGACAATCTGCAAAGGATATACGGTGCTTTTAATATATCTGCCGACTGCGCTTTAATCAGAAAACGGAAATTGAATCTTTCCAAGGCTTCGGAGCAGGTGTTTACTCTGTGTACCGTGCCCGGGGAAATTAGTAAAATATCGTATGCGTTCAGCGTAATTTCGCTATCGTTACAATACACAGACATTTTTCCGTTTTCAATAAAGTAAACCTCATACACAGTATGATGGTGCGAAGAAAAAGAAGATTCTTTAATTTCTTTTGTAGTATTTAATGAATCAAAACGAATTTCTACTTCTGTTTTTTCAAGAGGGAGAGAAAAATTTAAATTACGAATATCCATAAACGGCCCCTTTTACTTTCGTATTTCAGGGGAATTATACCAAAAAAACGCGAAAAAGTCAACCTGAGAGAGCAACGAAAGCGAACAATTGAAACATAAAATTGAATATTTGAAACTATTGTTTGTTTCAATAAAGCTTTGAATATTGTATAATTATAAAAAAGGAAAGGGGATAAAAACGATGATAGAAAAGTACATTGCCGACAAAGAAGTTATAGGCTCAACCATAATAGAAGCACTTGACGGAGGGCTTATGTTAATGTATTCCTCTGTTGACGGAAGACATTTCTTTAAAAGCTATGACAATTTTCGTACAATTTCCGAACAGTGGCTTGTGCCCGTGGATGCCAAAACTGCAAATGCGAATCTTATAAGATTAAAAGATAACAGACTTATGATGATTATTCGCATATTAAGCTCGGATCCTGAAATTGCAAAAATAAGAGGCGCAAGCTTTTACACTTATTTTTCAGAGGATGACGGTCATACTTTTTATGAAGGCACAAGAATCAATGAAAAAGAAGAATGCTTTTATATCATGAACGACAGAATATTAAGGACCGCAAGCGGCAGAATACTTTTACCTACTTGCTATGTTCCAATTGAATTCATAACGGAAGAGCTTTTTGAAAAAGCAGGGCAGTCGGGCTGCTTCTATTCTGATGATGAAGGTGAAACCTGGCAGCACGGGGCGTGGATACCTGCGGAAGATGTTGACCAGCTTTGTGAGCCGATGGTCACACAGGGTGCTGACGGCTTGATACATATGTATATGCGTACAGGCTACGGATACTTATACCATGCTGTGTCAGAAGATGACGGACAAAGCTTTACTAAAGCAATGCCGTCTTCGCTTCGTTCGCCTTGTGCACCGTTTACGGTTAAGTATAATGCGGATACGGAAAAGTTTTATGTTATATGGGACAATTCCTTTCCTGCACCGAGTCAGAACTATCCGAGAAGTCCGATTTGCCTTGCGGAAAGTACGGATTGTGAAAACTGGAAAATGATTTGCGAGCTGGACAACAGTCCGATGCACGCCTACGGGTATCCGAATATTTATTTTGCGGGGGACGATGTGATCATTACGTATTACGAAAGCCCGACCAGAATGCACAAGAGTCCTACCCATAAGCTTAAATTGAAGGTTTTTGACAGAAAAGAGCTGCAAATATGAAACAAACAGGAAGAATTGCAGATATACAAAGGTCCTCCTTTCACGACGGTCCCGGTATAAGAACAACCGTTTTCTTTAAAGGGTGTCCTTTGCAGTGTAAATGGTGTCATAATCCGGAATGTATATCCAAAGAGATACAGGAATTGTTTTATGCGAAAAACTGCATCGGGTGTCAAAAGTGTGAAGAAGGCTGTTTTTCCAATGCAAGGGTAATCTGCGGAAAAGACTATACACCGGATGCGCTGCTGGAAGAAATATTGCAGGATAAACTTTTTTACAGGGACGGCGGTGTAACCTTTTCCGGTGGTGAGCCTATGCTGCAAAAGGAATTTTTGCTTGAAATATTATCGCTTTGCAGGGAACACAAAATACATTGTGCTGTTGAAACATCACTTATATATTTTCATGAAGATGTTTTAAAAATGCTGGATCTCGTGATTGCTGATTTAAAAATATGGGATGATGAGATGCATCAATATTATACAGGTGTGAGCAACAAGCAAATTAAAAATAATTTTATAAAGCTGAACGATTTGAATGTGCCTGTAATTGCAAGAACACCTGTTATCCCGGAAATCAGTCAGGGCATTCCCGAAATTTCACAATTTCTTTATAAGCTGAACAATGTAAAACAATATGAGCTTTTACCCTATCATCCGTTGGGGAAGGAAAAGGAGAAAGCACTCGGAATCACACAATGCGAATTTAGTGTGCCGGATAATAAACTAATGGAGGAGTTGAACAGATATGCTTTCATACGCTGACAGACTATTGTCTATGAGAAACACAAAAATTAAGCATACCAAAGAAAAGCGTATCCAGAACGGCTATACGGATCTTGACGATTTCGGCACAGTGCCGATTTCAAAAAATTACGAGGTTGAACCTTGGTACAACAGCTCTAACGGCAGTTTTTACGGCTTTGACGGTATGGCGGAAAATTTCTGCCGCGTTATAAATGCGCACGAGCCTTATGTTGACCCGATGGAAATGCTTTGCGGGCGCTGGAGAGATATGCTTGTAAACTATCGTGGGGATGTGCACTATCTGCCCGACTGGCTTAAAAAAAGACCGAAGATTATGGAGCTTATGCGCTCTGCAACAGACCAGTGGAGTAAGCGTTGGGATGAACAGCGTTTCCCTTACGACCATCTTAAGCCGCTGCAGGAAAAGTATAATATTCAAACCGGTATAGACGGTGATGCGCATTTTGCCTGCGACTATGCAATCGGCTTTCAGCTCGGCTTTGACGGTTTGCTTGAAAAGATTGAACAGTACAGAAAAATAAATCCTGACAAAAAGGACTTTTATGATGCGGAAGAAAAAGTGCTTCGTGCAATCATTGATTTTGTAAGACGCCATATTTTAAAAATTGAGGAAATGCTTTTATCAGAGGATAGACCTGAAATAAAGGAAACGCTGGAAAAGATGCTTGACAGCTGTAAGGCAGTAGAATACGGTGCGCCAAAGACTTTTTGGCAGGCGTGTCAGTGGACGGCATTTTTTAACTGTGCATCGAGAATATACACGCGTGACGGCGCAGGCTTTCAGCTGGACGGCCTTTTGTATCCTTTTTACGAAAAGGATATGAAAGACGGTATTTTGGATGATGAAACAGCAAAATTTTTAATTGCAAATCTTTTGCTGATCGACCCGCATTATTACCAGATTTCAGGTGTTGACGAAAATGACCGAGATATGACAAATCATTTATCCTATTTAATCTTAGAGGCTGCAGACAGTATAAATATATCCTGTAACCTAACGGTTCGTGTACACGAAAACTGCGATAAAGCATTTTTGAAAAAGGCTGTTTATTATCTTTTGAAAAATAAAAACGGCTGGCCGAGATTCTGTAATGACAAGGCGCTTGCCGAAGGGTATATGAAAAACGGTGTGGACAAAAAGACTGCAAGGGAAAGAATTGCGGTGGGATGCAACTGGATGTGTGTTCCGGGCAAGGAATTTCCTATGAATGATACCGTTAAGATAAATATTGCCAAGGTTTTCGAGGTAGCACTTCTGGAAATGAAAGACCAAAAAGAAAAATCCACAGAAAAGCTTTTTGAACTATACAAAAAACACCTCGAAACAGCAATTGATGTTACTGCGCAGGGTGTAAATCTCCACCTTGACCATCAATGGCAGGTAACGCCTGAGCTTGTGATGAACCTGTTGATGCACAATTCTATAGAAAAAGGCGAGGACATTTCAAAGTGTGCAGAGCTTTATACGGTAGGTGTTGACGGTGCAGGCCTGGCTGTTGTTGCAGATTCATTTGGTGCACTGCAGCAGCGCGTTGAGGAAGAAAAGCTGCTTACGTGGGATGAAATGTATGCGGCGTTGGAAAATAATTTTGAAAACGAAAGAACAAGAATGATTTTTAGTTCCGCTCCGAAATACTGTGGCGGTAACACCGTTTCGGACAAATGGGCACACAAGCTTAATGAAAGCTGGGTCCATCTTGTTAAGGCGCAAAAAATGCCTGAAGGGCGTACGCTTGTTCCGGGATGGTTTTCGTGGGCAAGGTCTATTGAATACGGCTCCAAGGTTGGTGCAACGCCAAACGGAAGGCGAAGAGGTGAGCCAATATCCCATGGCGCAAATCCAAACTCGGGCTTCAGAAAAGACGGTGCACCTACGGCGCAGTCCAACGGAATCGCGGCTGTTCAGTGCGGCTACGGCAATACTGCACCTTTGCAGATTGAGTTTGACCCGGGTGTAAATATACATAACGGCGGCGTAGACATTATAACGCAGTTTATTCTGGGACATTTTGCAGGTGGCGGCACATTGATCAATATCAATATTCTGGACCGTCAGACGCTTCTTGAAGCGCATGAAAATCCGGACCTGCATCCTGATTTAGTGGTGCGTGTAACGGGATTTACTGCATACTTTTCAAGCTTATCTCCCCAGTTCAGACAATTGGTTGTAAACCGATTTTTGGAGGGCGTCTGAGCATACGAACACAATTAAATTTGATTAAAAATAAATTAAAAGGAGAGTTTTAAAATGAGTTTAAAGAATTACAAGGGCGTTATTCCCGCATTTATCACACCGTTTGACAAGGAAGGAAAGTATTCCGAAAGCTGCGCAAAGCAGATGATAGAATGGCAGCTGACGACCGGTATAGGCGGCTATTATTTCCTTGGCAGCAACGGCTACGGACCGGCAATGGATGTACGCGACCGTATGGAAGCGCTTGAATCTATGTGTTCTATTGTAAACGGCAGAGTTCCGGTCGTTGCACATATTGCGGCAGTATCCGGCAGAGATTCCGTTGCGCTTGCAACGCATGCACAGTCTGTAGGCTGTCTTGGTGTATCGGCTGTTCCTTCGTACTACTATAAGCTCAGTCCGAGCGAAATGACAAGATATTATGAAGAAATTGCAGGCGCTGTGGACATTCCGTTTATTGTATATGCAAAATCTGCAGACTATGCGCCAAGCGTTGAAATGTTTAAAAACCTTGCGAAAATACCAAACGTAAAGGGTGTTAAATTTACCGGCGCCTTACATTACATGATGGGAAGAATTAAGGAGCATCTCGGTAAGGATTTCATGGTTTATTCGGGCTACGATGAAATGTGCTTGTCCGGTATTATGTCCGGTGCAGATGCGGTCATCGGCGGTACATATAATTTGTATCCGGATTTGTGCATTCGCGCGATTAACAAGCTGAATAACAATGATGTAAAGGGTGCACAGAAAGATTACCTTGCAAGTAACGCTATTATTGAGGTTCTGTTTAAATACGGCAACCTGCAGTCCGTTATGAGAGCAGCGATGTCTTTTATGGGCATTGATGCAGGCTATAATCCTTCTCCGTTTACGGAAGTCAGTGCGGATAAAATTAAGGAACTTAAGGCTGAATTGACAGAGCTTAAAAAGCGTCTGGACATCGAGCCGATTGACTTGTTTAAAGCGCTTGACTGATAACGTTAATTCGAGTGTAAAATATCAATATTTTACACCTAAGCATCAATATTTTCCATTTCCTTTGCCCGCAGTTTATGCTATTATAAAAATAATAAGTATTATAAAAAGATAGAGCTCGTAAATTAATATTTCTAAAAAAAACGATAATATTTTGCATAGAAAGCGATTTATCGTGTGTGCTATAATGAAAGTGCGGAAAAAGTGTGGAAGACTAAAACAACGCGAAAAGTGTAATAAATATCTTTTTTTTAATACGTTTTATATTATTTTTACATAGAAAAATTAAAGGGGGGAATTGAAATGCCGGTAAAGGTAGGACTTAAGTTTATCGAAGAGTGGGGCGAATCGATGGAGAAAAAGATTTGCGAATATGAGAAGGAGCC
>JAZSGM010000078.1:0-6810 GCA_045532715.1 Clostridia bacterium | reverse complement strand
GTCAGCTGTGGTGGGGCCACAGAATCCCGGCATATTATTGCGACGATTGCGGCGAAACCGTTGTGTCCAAAACCACGGTAGATACCTGCCCGAAATGCGGCGGTAAGATGAAGCAGGATCCGGACGTACTTGATACGTGGTTTTCCTCTGCACTCTGGCCGTTCTCGACGCTCGGCTGGCCACACGAAACAGAGGAGCTTAAGAAGTTCTTCCCGACTTCTGTACTCGTAACCGGCTATGACATTATCTTCTTCTGGGTTGCACGTATGATTTTCTCGAGTACGGAGCATATGAAGAAGGAGCCGTTCAAGCACGTGTTCATCCACGGTCTTGTGCGCGACGCACAGGGCAGAAAGATGTCCAAGTCCTTAGGCAACGGTATTGATCCGTTAGAAATTGTTGAAAAATACGGTGCAGACGCACTTCGCTTTACGCTTGCAACCGGTAATGCACCGGGTAACGATATGCGTTTCTCGGATGAGAAGGTGCAGGCAAGCCGTAACTTCATCAATAAAATCTGGAACGCATCGCGTTTCGTATTGATGAACTTAGAGGTAGAAGAAAACAAACTGCCGGCAGCAGATGCGCTGCAGCTGGAGGACAAGTGGATTTTGTCGAAGTTTAACCGTCTGGCAAAGGAAGTCAGCGACAATATGGACAACTTCGACCTCGGTGTTGCACTTGCAAAGCTCTATGACTTTGTTTGGGACGATTTCTGCGACTGGTACATCGAGCTTGTTAAGCCGAGACTGTTCGACGAAAACTGCCCGAGCCGCGAAACCGCACAGTATGTACTTACCTATGTACTGTCCGAAACGATGAAGCTTTTGCACCCGTATATGCCGTTCATTACGGAGGAAATCTGGCAGCATCTGCCGCATGAGGGCGCAAGCATTATGATCAGCGATTGGCCGCGTTACAATGAAGCGCTCAATTTCGCAGATGCAGAAGCCGATATGACACGTATTATGAATGCCATTAAGAGCATCCGTAACACACGCACGGAAATGAACATCGCACCGTCGAAGAAGTGTCACATCACAATCGCAACAGATCTGGAGTCCGTATTTAATCAGGGCGTGCTGTTCTTTGAAAAGCTCGCAAGTGCATCGGGCGTAACCGTTGAAAAGGGTGCAACTGTTGAAAATGCAGTTTCCGTCGTTGTTGACGGTGCAACCGTATACCTGCCGCTCGACGAGCTGGTGGATAAGGAAAAGGAACTCGAGCGTCTGACCAAGGAAAAGCAGACCTTGCTTTCTGAAATCAAGCGTGTGGAAGGCAAACTCGGCAACGCAGGCTTCGTTGCGAAAGCACCGGCAGCCGTTGTTGAGGAAGAGCGCAAGAAGGGCGAAAAGTACAGAGAAATGCTTGCAAAGGTAGAAGAAAGCCTTGCAGCGCTGCAATAAATTTAAATTGAAAGGGTAGCCGAGCGGCTACCCTTTTTTGTTGTACATTTATTGAATTTACAAGCACTGCTTGTAAATCGCATTTTGTTTTCGTTTTTGTTTTTGTCCTGCCGGACGGGCCTACTTTTGAATGCAAAAGTAGCAAAACGCGGGGGAGTTCCGATTCGTCTCGCTGCGGCTCGGTCACGCCGCGGCTCCGACAATCCACCGGATTGTCATTCACTACCGCGTCGGCCGCTTCGCTTCCCCGCCCCCCCTTAAAACGGCTTAAGGGGACTTGCCGTCCCCTATAAGAATCCCCTGCTCACACATCGGAAGTCTGCGCAAAAGCCTCCCTTGTGTAAAGGGAGGTGGGGTTTTCTAAAGAAAACGACGGAGGGATTGTTATTTTTCAAAGCCGTCCTTGCCGAAGCGCCAAAACGACACAAGCACCGAGCAAATGGAAAACACCTCGCACAAAATGCCGCCGAGCGAAAAATTGTAAAAGTTATGCACAAGCCATACCGGCGAAGTATAAAAAAGTTGCACATAGCGGATGTATTTGCCGTTGCCCGTGTACATCGAAATGCTGCTTGCCGTAAGCGCAGTAAACGGCAAAATTGCAAACAGCACCTGCATCCAATCCCCCCAAAAGTGGAAAATAATCGAATACGCCGTGCAAAGCGCAAAAATGCACAGCACAAGCACAAGCACCCACTTCTTTTTCTTATACCTTGCATAGAGAACACCGCGCACAAGGTTGCCGCAGTTTAGAAGTGCCGCCGCAAGCGCACCGATTAAAAAGAAATTTACCGCAAACGAAAGTCCGCTGAGCGCCTGCAAAATAAAAAAGCCTTTATTCCCCTTATTCTGAAATGAAAATATCGCCAGAATCATGCCCAGAATACCAAAGCCCTGCGCGATTATATCAATTGGTTTCATTCTCTTCCCTCTCCTTCAAAAAAAGCCTACGGCTATTCTATCAGCCGCAGGCCATTTTGTCAAATTAAAATGCTTCTAAAATGCCGTAGTCCGCATATTCAAAGATGCGCGCATCCTTGTCGGGATTGATGGCAATCACGGTCTGCGCACCTTCAATGGCACAGGTGTGGTGAATTGCGCCGGAAATGCCGATGGCAATGTAGATTTTCGGGCTGACGGTTTTGCCCGTGAGTCCGACCTGGCGCTCATACGGCGCGCCATTCATATCCACGAGTCCGCGCGAAGCACCAAGGCTTGCGCCGAATTCTTTTGCCAGCGCTTCAAGCTTTTCTGCCTTATCCGCCACGCCCTTGCCGCCGGACACAATCACATCTGTACTTTCGGAGGCGGTGCGCACCGTTGCCATCTGCGGCTTGGTAACGCACTTGATTTTTGCTGTAATGTTGCCGCCCTGCGCCGGACGGTACATATAAAGCAGTTCGCCATCGGTTTCAAGCTGTGTACAGTCGGCGCAAAGTCCGGTTTCAAGCATTGCCGCCGCCATCGGCGCATCCCTTCTGCCCTGCAAATCCGCGTTCCACAAGATGACCTCCGGCTGTTTTGCCTTTGCCATTTGTGCAATTTTCACCGGGTCTGTTTCTTCAATCAAAATCACTTCTTCGGCAATTTCTGCCGCCTTTTCGCATACGGCGTTACCGATTGCCCATACACTTTTAAGCTTTACGTTGCTTTCAGCGCTTACCTCCGTATGGCGTTCCTGTTTTTTAAGCTCTGCCACCAACGGTGCAAGCTCCGCCATAGAAATAAATTTACACTTCCGCTTACCGCGCTCATTTTCAAAGCTTTGCAGCACACGTGTCGGCGAACCTGCAAGTCCGCATTTCTCTTTCTCCAGACCGAGCACACTGTTGTCTATAACCTCGACTGTGCCTGCCTTGGAAAAAATGCTCGGAAAACGCAGAATGTAGCCACGCTCCAACGTAACCACCGCCGGCAGGCTTGTCGTTTCTTCGCCAAGTCGCGTACCGGCAGACACACTTTCGTCCGCAATTTTCACATCGAGTGCATTGGTAATCAGTCCGCACCCAAGCTTTACGGAAAGCATCGGTCCAACCTGCGCCGTGTCGCCGTCAATGCTCTGGCGACCGCACAGGACAAGGTCATACTCCATTGTCTGTATTGCTGCAGACAAAATATTTGCCGTCACAAGCGTGTCCGAGCCGGCGTATGCTGCATCAGAGATTAAAACCACCTTCGCACCGAGCCGTGTCAGCGGCAAAAGCACCGCTTCGCAGCTTTTCGGCCCCATTGAAAGCACGGTTACATCCTTCGACAGCTGCAGCGCACATTCGAGCGCAGAGGCATCAAACGGATTGATTTCTCCCTTTATAATTTTTACACAGACTAATATTTTCATAAAAGCACCTGAAATATTATTTTCTCTCCGCAAATTATCAAGCAAGCGCAACACCTAAAGGCTTCTCCTTGAGGAGAAGCTGTCGCCGAAGGTGACTGATGAGGTGATGCCGCAGTACAACCGTTCTTTTGCAACACCTCATCCACCGCAAGCGGTCCCCCTTCCCCTCAAGGGGAAGGCATGAAAATCCATCCGCTACCTTTAGCAGAGGAAGGCAAGACCAAGGGTAGTATTACATAAAAGGGCGAATATGTGTCACCCTTTAAATTTTAGTATTCGCCGTTATAAATCGGCTCCAAAGCCTTTTGAATTGCCTTGTACTTTTTAAATACATCGGCATATTTTTTTGTATTCTCCGCATGCGGATGCGTTTCGGAAACAATTTGATTACACTGCTTTACTGCCTGTGCCGGGCTTTCGAAAATGCCAATGGCAACACCTGCCAGCATCGCAGAACCAAAAGACGAATCCGTATGCTTCATTTCCACCAATTTTAAAGAAAGCGCATCGGAAACCATCTGCCGCCAAAGTGGGCTCTTGCCGCCGCCACCGATGATAACCGCGCTGTCTGTATGCGGAATTTGCATAGAAGCAAGCGTGTTCATACAGTCAAGCATCGACATCGTTACGCCTTCTAATACCGCACGCGCAAAATGCGCCTTCGTGTGCGATGCGCGCACGCAAGTAAAGTCTGCACACAAATTCGGATTGGCATACGGTGTCAGCTCGCCGTTTAAGTACGGGTGGAAAATAACCCCCTCCGCTCCAATCGGTACGCTTGCAGCCTGCCTGTCTAATTCGGCATAATCCTCGCCGAAAGTATCTCTGAACCATCTGTACGACGCTGCACAAGATTTGGTTGCCGTGCCGGGATAGAACAAACCGTCAATGACGTGCGAATAATTAATCAAATGCGTATCCGGGTACGGCTTATCGGTCACAACGCAGATTCTGCCTGCCGTTGCAAGCTTCAAGGTCATCTGCCCCTTCGCTACCGCGCCCGAGGCAAACACCTCCATCACGGTGTCCGTCGTGCCGCAAAGCACCGGTGTGCCGGCGCAAAGTCCGGTAAGAACTGCCGCTTCGTCCGTAATCTTGCCGACAATGTCTGTCGGCTTTACAATCTTCGGCAGCATCGCTGTGTCAAGCTCCAAAACATCGCAAAGCGTTTTTGACCACTGCATTGTGTTTATGTCAAACATCATGCTGCCCTCGGCCTCGATAAAGTCGGTGACATAGTCACCGGTCAGCTGATGGCGCACATAATCCTTTGCAAACAGAATTTTCTTCGTTTTTGCCCAATTTTCCGGCTCGTTTTCCTTAATCCACAAAAGCGCCGGCAGCGACCAGATGGTGTCTGCCTTATGCAGCACCTCGCGTTCAATCACTTTGCCGAAGTTTTCCTTTAAATACTGCACCTGCGGCTTCGAGCGCGTGTCCGTCCAGTAAATTGCCGGGCGGACGACGTTAAAATCCTCGTCTAAAATTACGGCGGTATGCGTTGCCGCATCTAAAGAAACTGCCGCAATTTCGGAAGGTGCAATGCCGCTCTTTTCAAGCACGCCTGCAATGTTTGCACACGTCGCTTTTACCCAGTCTGCCGGATCCTGCTCGGCGTAGCCGGGTTGCGGGTAAGCGGTCGGGTATTCGGTTGTATGGGTGGCAGTAATTTCGCCGTCTTCGCAAAGCAGCGTCGCCTTTGACGCACCGCCGCCAAAATCAATACCAAGTAAGTATCTCATAGTGTACCTCTTAAAATTTCATACTGTGCTTTAAAGTCTTTTCCGCACCTGCACCAAGGCAGATGATGTCCTTTTTCTTTGTAAAGTCGTAGTCGCTGTCGATTACATCGGACAGACCGTGCCAAGGCTCTAAGCAAATATACGGCGCACCCGGCTTTGTCCAGATGACCAGATCCGGCATATCGGCAAACGAAAGCGCCATCTCTTCGCCGGTTGTGTTATTCACAAGCCAGAGCTTTTTCGACTTTAAATCCTCGAAAATGATGGAATCGTGCACGCAAAAATCGTAGTTTAACTTCAATTTATCCGTACCGTCACCCTTCGACGCCTTTTCATAGCCCAAAAGTCCGTCCACCGGAAGTGTGCAAATCAAATCCTCTGTTTTTTCAAAGCGCACACTGTAATTTTCCACGCCCTCCGGGCAAGCAAAGCCCGTATGACCGCCGACAGAGTAGTACATCTCCTCTGCGCCGAGGTTCTTTGTTGTGTAAGCAATTTCTACGGTTGTGTCCGTAAGCGTATAATGAATGCGGAATTCAAAATCAAACGGATACTCCTTTTTTGTTTCCTCGTTTGCTTTGAGCAAAAATGTCGCTTCCGTATCGGTTGCACTTTCAATTGCAAATAAAGAAGTATTTGCAAAGCCGTGTCTGTCCATTTCGTAGGTCTTGCCACCGTAGTTATACTTACCGTCCTTCAGACCGCCGCAAATCGGGAACACCACCGGTGCCTGACGCACCCAAATGTCGGGATTGCCTGCCCAGATGCGCTCCTTACCGTTATAAATCAGGCTCACCATCTCCGCGCCCATCGCGGCAATGGTAAGTTTGATTTTATCGTTTTTTAAGATTACATGTTCACTCATAATTTTATCCTTTCGAATATGGCTTTTTTAAAGCCAAAGCACCTCCCCTTACACAGGGGAGGCTCTTTTTTTCTCAAACTGTCAACTATTGAATCCACGCGTGTTCCGGGTCGTTGCTGCGATTAAAGCCCTGGTAATCGCCTGCCATCAACCACAAAAAGTAGGTTTTGTAGCCCGGCGTTGTCACCGTTGTGTGATAGCCGTACGGCATCTCCACAAGCTCATCGTTTTGCACTCTGTAGGCTTCATCGATTTCGCCGTCCTTCGTGTAGAGGCACTGCACGGCAAAACCCTGCTCCGGCTCAAACAGGAAGTAATAGATTTCCTCTGCGATACATTCGTTTGGCATATCGTCTACATCGTGCTTGTGCGGCGGGAAGCCTGCCCAGTTGCCCTCTGTACAATAGGATTCGCCGATTGTCAGCACCTTTGCATTCGTTGTATCGTCAATAATAAAGC
>JAZSGM010000223.1:0-15806 GCA_045532715.1 Clostridia bacterium | reverse complement strand
TTTGTAGAGAGGACAAAACGGAGGGGGAAAAAACGTGAGAACAAGTGGAAATCTGGCACTGAATCCGGCGTACAGACCGGCATATCAACCGACGCAGACTTCCTTGCGTAAAAAGGCGGATGTATCCGCTGCAAAGCACGTAAAGACCAAAAAGAAGACGAATTTACTTGTGGCATTGGTATACATTGCCGTCATTTTCTCCATTGCACTTTGTTTGGTAACGCGTGAAGTTCGGCTTTATGAAAAGAGCAATCGTGTGAATACGCTGCAAAATCAGCTTGAGGATGCGGAGGCTGCGACAAAGCAGGCAATGGTTGCATCTGAACAGGCGATTGACCTGCAGGTAATTGAGGCAAACGCTCTGACAAAGTTCGGTATGAGTAAGCCGCAGAAGCATCAGACAATTTATATCAATGTCCGTCAGGGAGACTATGTGGAGAAAACAGCGGACAAGCAAGTCGGAGAAGACATTTACAATGGGATCAGCGCCGTATTTGGCATATTTGGAATTCGATAAGCTTATATATGATAATGGCAAAAGCACTCTGAAGGCTTTTACATAATACTTCGGATGAACAGGTTAAGGGCGATTTGGATGTAGCATATTCCTCTTAACCTTTCTTTTTTCTATTTTACTTTTGGCGTGTGGAGGCGCACGAAGTCGATGAAAAATCGAACAAATATGAGCATTAAAAAGAGAATATTTATATGCACGCTCACGGTCGTTGTACTGTTGGGCGCGCTTGGCGTTCGTATAGGCTATTGGCAGATTATCCGCGGTGAACAGATGCGCAAGGAAGCGATGCTGCAGCAAACGCGTGACCGTGCCATTACCTCGAAGCGCGGTACCATTTATGACAGAAACGGAAAAGAATTGGCGGTCAGTGCCTCTGTAGAGCTTGTCAGCGTATCGCCGGTCGAAATTAAGAAAAACGAGGGCGAGGAGATTGTCGCGCATCATCTTGCCGATATTCTGGAGCTGGAATACGATGAGGTCTATGAGAAGGTGACAAAGAACCTTTCCTATGTGACCATTGCGCGTAAGGTGGAAAAGACAAAAACGGACCAGATCCGCGCGTTGAAGGCGGCAGAGGATACGAAGGATTATTTTACCGGCGTTTATCTGGAGGAGGATACAAAGCGGTATTATCCGTTCGGGCATTTTGCATCACATCTGATTGGATTTACCGGTACGGATAATCAGGGCTTGTACGGAATTGAGGCGGCGCTGGATGATGAGCTTTCCGGCGTGGCAGGGAGAATTATCTCCGTAAAAAATGCTGCCGGCTCGGATATGCCGTTCCAATATGAGGAAAAGTACGATTCGCAGGATGGCATGAATGTTACCCTGACGATTGATGAAACCATTCAGCACTTTGCGGAAAAGCATTTGCAGCAGGCTGTAGAGGAAAATCAACCGGCGCAGGGTGCGTTTGCAATTGTGATGGCACCGAAAACCGGTGAGATTTATGCAATGACAACAAAGCCGGACTATGACTTAAATTCGCCGTTTACGATTGTGTCGGCTGAAAAGCAGGCGGAAATTGACGCGGAGCCGGATGAGGAGAAAAAAGGCAAGTTGCGCAGTGCGGCATTGGCGCTGCAATGGCGCAATAAGGCAGTTGGTGACACGTATGAGCCGGGTTCGGTATTTAAGATTCTGACGGCGGCAATGGCACTGGAAGAAGGGGTTGCGTCTATTCACGATACCTTTGACTGCCCGGGCTACACTATGGTTGGCGCTATCCGTATTAACTGCTGGAAAACGGTTGGTCACGGACACGAAAACTTTAAAGAGGGCTTGCAGAATTCCTGCAACCCGGTATTTATGGAGCTGGGTAAACGCCTCGGCAGAGATGCGTTTTTCAAGTATTTTGCCAACTTCGGCCTGACAAGTCCGACCGGTATTGAACTGGGCGGCGAGGGTGAGAGCGTGTACTACACGGCACCGTACTTAAATGAAACAGAGCTTGCAACCAGTGCCTTCGGGCAGAGCTTTCAGATTACGCCGATGCAGCTGATCAGTGCAGTTTCGGCAACGGTGAACGGCGGCAATCTGATGCGTCCGTATATTGTAAAATCCCTTTCGGACAGCGAAGGAAATATTGTAAAAACCTTCGAACCGGAGCTTGTGCGCCGCGTTGTATCCGCACAGACCAGCGCAACATTGCGTGATTTTACGGAAGGTGTTGTTGCTTACGGTACAGGTAAGAGTGCGCAGATTAAGGGCTATGCCATTGGCGGTAAAACCGGTACGTCCGAGAAACGTCCGAGAAATCAGCGCAAATATGTGGCATCCTTTATCGGTATGGCACCGGCAGACGATCCAGAGCTGATTTGCCTTGTGGCAATTGATGAGCCGACCGGCGATTTGTACCAGGGCAGCCAGATTGCTGCACCGGTGGCAAGAAATATTTTAGAAGATACTCTCGGGTATCTCGGCATAGAAAAGCATTTTGATGCTTCTGAAGACACCAGCCAGCAGATTGTACCGGAGGTGCGCAATTTGAGTGTGACGGAGGCGGCACAGGCGGTTGCGGCATTGGGCTTCGGCTATCAGGTGATTGGTGAAAATGAAACGGTAGATGAGCAGCTGCCAAAGCCGGGTGCAAGCCTTGCAAAGGGTTCGACTGTGCTTTTATATACAGCAGGCAGCGAGATAGAGCAGGTAACTGTGCCTGATTTTGCGGGACAGACGCTTGCGGAGGTACGTACGCAGCTGAAGGAATTGGGCTTGAACCTGGAAATCCTTGGCGCAACGGACGATAGCTGTATTGTTCAAAAACAGGAGCCGGCGGGTGGCAGTAACGTCAATCCGGCGACAACGGTCCGTGTAGAATTCATTTACATGGGTGGCGACTAATAGGAGAGAAAAGACAAAAGGCGGTGTGCAACATGAAATTATCCGAATTGCTGAAAAATGTACAAATCATCGGTGGGGATACAGCACCGGAGGTGCGCGGTATTGCCTATGATTCGCGCGCGGTGCAACCCGGAGATGTATTTGTGTGCATCAAGGGCTTTGCGACTGACGGGCACGCGTATGTGCAAAAGGCCGTGGAAAACGGCGCTGCAGCGATTGTGGCGCAGGATGCGGTCGAGGTGTCCGTTCCGGTAGTTTATGTTGCTGACAGCCGTCTTGCGCTTGCGCAGATGTCGAAAATTTATTATGACTGTCCGGATGAAAAAATGAAAATTATCGGCGTGACGGGCACCAACGGAAAAACAACCGTCACATATCTGGTTAAGCATATTTTAGAGCAGAATGGGGCGAAGGTCGGATTGATCGGCACCAATCAGAATATGATTGGTGATGTTGTGCTGGAAACGGAGCGTACGACACCGGAGTCAAAGGAGCTTTATGCAATGTTTGCCGATATGGCAGACGCAGGGTGCAGCCACGTGGTCATGGAGGTTTCCAGCCATGCACTTGAGCTGAGCCGTGTCGGCGGTATTCACTTTGCCGTGGGCGTGTTTACTAATCTGACGCAGGATCATCTTGATTTTCACGGCGATATGGAGCATTATTTCCTTGCGAAAACGAAGCTGTTTTCCATGTGTGAAAAAAGTGTGGTAAATACAGACGATGCCTACGGTAAACGCATTGCGGCATCCGCACCGGCGCTTTTGCGCTATTCCGTGGACTCTGCATCTGAGCTGCAGGCATCTGAAATTGAAATCTCTGCCAAAGGCGTGCTGTATGATGTGACGCTGGGTGGCGAAACAACAAGCGTGCATATTGCAATTCCGGGCAAGTTCTCGGTCTACAATTCGCTTGCGGCGCTCGGCTGCGCCCTGCAGCTGGACATTGATATTGATACCGCAGTGCGCGCACTGCTGACGGCGAAGGGCGTGAAAGGCAGAGCTGAGGTGGTTTGTACGGATACGGATTATACGGTCTTGATTGACTATGCACACACACCGGACGGTCTGGAAAATATTTTGTCCACCGTCAATGAATATAAGCAGGCGCGTGTGATTACCGTATTTGGTTGCGGCGGCGACCGTGACCGCACGAAACGTCCGCTGATGGGAGAAATGGCGGCAAAGCTTTCGGACTTTGTGGTTGTAACCTCGGACAATCCGCGTACGGAGGATCCGGAAGCCATCTTAGACGATATTATGCCGGGCGTTTTAAAAACCGACTGCCCGTATGTTCGTATTGCAAATCGCAGGGAAGCGATTGCATATGCCCTTGAACATGCACGCACAGATGATATTATTGTGCTCGCAGGCAAGGGGCACGAAACCTATCAGATTTTAAATACGGGTAAAATTCACTTTGATGAGCGCGAAGTGGTTTGTGAACTCCTGGCGGGGAAATGACAGAATAATGATAAAGAAGGTCAGCTTATGAAGGCGTTAAGTGTAGAGCAGATATTAAAAGCGACGGGCGGCACCCTGGTGTGCGGGAACCCGGCACAGAATTTTTCGGGAATCACTACGGATTCGCGCAGTGTGGCATACGGTGCGTTGTTTATTCCGTTTGCCGGAGAAACCTTTGATGCGCACGATTTTGTGGACAGTGCGCTCAAGAGTGGTGCCGGCGGTGTGCTTGCGCACAAGGATTTGACGCTTACGACCGAAAGTGCGGTCATCCGTGTGCAGGACACGAAAAAGGCTTACGGCGATATTGCGCGCTTTTATAAGAATATGATTGCACCGAAAACGGTGGCGGTGACCGGTTCCGTCGGGAAAACGACCACAAAGGATATGATTGCCTGTGTGCTGTCTGCACGTTTCAGCGTTACGGCAACCGAGAAAAACTATAATAACGAAATCGGTGTGCCGAAAACACTTCTGCGCATAAAGCCGGAGGATACAGCGGCTGTTGTTGAAATGGGAATGAACCATTTCGGTGAAATCCGTTATCTTGCGTCCATTGTGCGTCCGGATGCGGCGGTGATTACCAACATCGGTATGTCGCACATTGAAAACTTAGGTTCCCAGGAGGGCATCTTAAAGGCGAAGCTGGAGGTTTTGGAATACTTGAGCGAGGATGGCGTTCTCTTTTTGAATGGCGATGATGCGCTTTTGTCCACGGTAAAGGCGGACAGAAAAATTGTCCGTTTCGGTCTGGATGCGCAGACTTGTGATATTTATGCGGAAAATCTGCGTCCGGGCAGCGAGGAAATTGAATTCGACGTTGTATATAAGCGTAAAAAGGCACATGTACATTTGACCGTGCCCGGCGAGCATAATGTGTATAATGCTTTAGCAGCCATTGCTGTTGGTGAATACTATGGTCTGACGCTTGCGCAGGCGGCGAAGGGCGTGGAAAAGTTTGTGCCGAGTGATAAACGTATGAACATCATTCGTACGGATAAGCTGATTATTCTCAATGATTGCTATAATGCGTCTCCTGCTTCTGTCGAGGCGGCAACGCAGGTACTTTGCGGTCTGGAAAGTGAACGCAAGGTTGCCGTGCTTGGCGATATAAAAGAGCTTGGCGATTTTGCACCGGCGGCGCATGGTAAAATCGGCAAAAGAGTCGCACGTATGGGATTGGATTGCTTAATCGCCATCGGTGACAATGCAAAGTTTATTTGCCGGGGTGCGCAAGAGGGCGGTATTCCTGCAGAGTGTATTCACAGCTTTAAAACAAGGCAACAGGCCATTGAGGCTCTGCCCCGACTGATTTTGCCCGGAGATGCGGTATTGGTCAAGGCGTCCCGTGCAATGCAGCTTGAATATGTGACAGAGGCGCTAAAAGAACTGTAAAGGAGAAACAAGGTATGACACTTGCAGAGATTTCGATTGTTTCAGGCATGGCGGCGGTGATTGCGTTTGTGATTGCAGCGCTGACCGGACCGGTGCTGATTCCGTTTTTGCATAAGCTGAAGTTCGGGCAGGAAATCCGTGAGGAGGGACCGAGCTGGCATCAGAAGAAGAGCGGTACACCGACGATGGGCGGTATTCTCTTTATTGTGGCAAGCTGTGTTGCGGCGGTGATTTGTGCGCGTGATGCGGCAATGCTCAGTGTGCTTTTGTGCAGTCTGGGCTTCGGGATTATCGGCTTTATTGACGATTATATTAAGGTGATTTTAAAGCGAAACTTAGGTCTTCGTTCGTTGCAGAAGCTGACCTTGCAGATTTTGGTTTCGGTGATTTATACAGTTGTGCTTTATGCCAATGCAACCGTAACCGACAGTTGGATTCTGCCGTTTACCGATTGGCAGCTGCCGCTCGGTATTTTGTTTATTCCGGCTTCGGTATTTGTGATGGTTGGCTTTAACAATGCCGTTAACCTGACAGACGGTCTGGACGGACTTGCAGCTACGGTTACGGCGGTTGTGTGCCTGTTTATTGCGGCAGCCGCTTATGTAAAGGGGCAGCTTGCGCTTTGCGTGCTTGCATTAGCGGTTTTTGGCGGCCTGTGCGGATTTTTACTATTCAATCATTATCCGGCAAAGGTGTTTATGGGCGACACCGGCTCGCTGTTTTTGGGCGGCTTTGTCAGTGCGTCTGCAATTCTTCTGCAGATGCCGGTCATTTTTATACTTGCAGGCTTTATCTATTTTGCGGAAGCGTTGTCGGTTGTGCTGCAGGTGGCGAGCTTTAAGCTGACCGGCAAACGAATTTTTAAGATGAGTCCGATTCACCATCATTATGAAATGTGCGGACTTACGGAAAAGCAAATTGTGTTTCGTTTTAGCGCAGTGACCTTGATTGGCTGTATTCTGGCGCTGCTTTCAATTCTGTAAAACGGTTTTGCATGATGAAAGGGAGGTTTTGTTGTGCAGCAGACAAACAGAGCATACCGGATGCAATCGCATCCGCAGAAAAAACGCAATAACGTTGTCCGTCTGCGCGACGCAAAGCACGCGCGCTCCGGCGCCGCACCTTCGAAGAAGTCGGCAAATGCGAGGACGGTAAGAAGAAAAAAACAGCAGGGCGGTATGGCACAGCTGTGGGAGTTGTATACAGGTGGCTTTTATACGAAGTCTTTGGACAAAACTTTACTTTTGTTGATTATCATTTTGGTTGTGTTCGGTCTTGTTATGGTTTTTTCGGCAAGTGCCCCTTCGGCAAGTGCCTATCAAAGCAGTCCGTACTACTTCATCATCCGTCAGGCGGCGTTTGCCGTCGTTGGCTTGGGTGCGATGCTTTTGATTTCCTACTGTGACTATCATCATTTGGGCAAGCTGGCATTTCCAATTTTGGTTGCGGCATTTTTACTTCTAATCGCAGTTTATATTCCGGGACTCGGTTATGTGCGCAACAATGCACGCCGCTGGATTAATCTCGGCTTTACAACCCTGCAGCCGTCCGAGGTTGTGAAAATTGCGCTGGTGATCTTCTTTGCCTTCAGTTTAAGTAAGGTGAAAGACCAGCTTAAGGATTTCTGGCATGGTTTGATGCGCTATGTTGTTATTTTAGGTATTTTTGCGGGACTTGTGGCGATTGAGCCGCATTTGAGTGCGACCTTGATTATTGGTATGACCTGTGTGGTGCTTTTGTTTGTCGCAGGTGCGAAGATTACGCACTTCCTGATTATGGGTGTGCCTGTTGTCGGCATCGGCTTGGCGTATATTGCAAGCCATCCGTACCAGATGGAGAGAGTAACGACCTTTTTAAATCCGTTTGCCTATAAAAACGATGAGGGCTTTCAGGTCGTAAATTCTCTGTACGCAATCGGTTCGGGCGGTATTTTCGGCCTGGGGCTCGGTCAGAGCAGACAGAAATATCTTTACTTGCCGGAGCCGCATAACGATTTTATCTTTGCAATTGTGTGCGAGGAGCTTGGCCTGATTGGCGCGCTTCTGGTGCTTTTGCTGTTCGGGTGTCTGATCTGGAAGGGTTATCGTACGGCGATTGAGGCACCGGACAGATTTGGTTGCCTGCTGGCAACCGGTATCACATCTTTGATTGCGATTCAGGTTTTGATGAATGTTGCCGTAGTTACCTCGTCCATTCCGGCGACGGGTGTTGCGTTGCCGTTTTTCAGCTATGGCGGTACTTCGCTGTTGATTTTGTTAGGGGCGATGGGCATATTGCTGAGCATCAGCCGTCAGACGGTTGCCAAGGCATCTGACGGTATAAAACTGTAATTTTGGAAAATAAAAACGGAGTGCAGACTCTGTAGCCCGAGGAGGCGGCTTATGAGAGTTTTGTTGGCAGGTGGCGGTACGGCGGGGCATATTAATCCGGCGCTGAGTATTGCAGATCAGGTGCGTAAGCATCATCCGCAGGCGGAAATTCTGTTTCTCGGCAAGCGCGGCAATATGGAAGAAAAACTCGTGACAAAACATGGCTATGCGATTGATTTTATTGATATAGAGGGCTTTAAGCGTTCGCCGATTCAGAACATTCGCGTGGTTGCGAAAACCTTAAAGGCGATTTGCAAAAGCAGAAAAATTATGAAGGCGTTCCGTCCGGATGTGGTTGTGACAACCGGCGGATATGTCAGCGGGCCGGTGATGATTGCGGCGCACCTTCTGGGGGTGCCGTCGCTGATTCATGAATCGAATGTCTATCCCGGTGTTGCAGTAAAAATGTCGGCAAAAACGGCGACACGCATTTGCGTAAGCTTCGATAAAACGCTTGAACTGATTTCGCAGAAGCATAAGTGTGTAAAGACCGGTAATCCGGTGCGCACGGAAATTCTGAACACAACGCGTGAGGCGGCGCGCAGCGCATTGCGTATTAAAGATAAGCCGCTTGTTCTGGTGTTCGGCGGCAGCTTGGGCGCCAAGAAGCTCAATGAGGCGGTGCTCGGATATATTGACAAAATCAAGGATGCGAGCAATGTGCAGTTGATTTTTGGCACGGGTGAGCGCAATTACGCAGAGGTTATGGGTGCGCTTTCCGAAAAAGGGATCAATGTACCGGAGTGCGAGCATATTAAGGTCTTGCCGTATATTTACAATATGAATGAGGCGATGGCGGCGGCAGATATTGTCATTGCACGCGCAGGTGCAATTACGATTGCGGAGCTGATGGCATTAGGAAAACCGTCGGTGCTGATTCCTTCGCCGAATGTGGCGTATAATCACCAGGAAACCAACGCGCGCCAGCTGGAAACGAACGGCGCGGCATTGGTTCTGACGGAAAGTGAACTGACGGTGGAGAGCCTGCAGGAAAAAATTGACCTCTTGCTTTCCGACAGTGAGCGGTTGTATACTATAGGTGAGAACGCAAGAAAGATGGGCACGCCGGATGCGACCGAGCGTATTTATCAGATTATAGAGGAAATCCGGCTTACTTCCGATTGAGGAACCCAAAATACATCCGCGGCATACTATACAATGGTGGTTAGTATGGTGCGGAGGTGTTTTTATGTCTGTAATTGTAGTAGAAGGCGGACAGCGTCTGGAAGGAACTGTTCGTGTGCAGGGGGCAAAAAATGCGGTGCTGCCGATTCTGGCGGCAACGGTTTTGTGCGGCGATGAAAGCCGCGTTGAAAACTGTCCTGCGCTCAGCGATGTGGCGGCGACGGTGCGCATTCTGGAGCATCTGGGCTGCCGTGTGGAGCGTGACGGCTCTGCCATTACGGTAGATTCTTCGATGATGGACGGCTGTGATATTCCGGAATTTCTGATGCGTGAAATGCGTTCGTCCGTCATTTTCTTAGGTGCCATTTTGGCGCGACTCGGTCAGGCATCGGTTGCGATGCCCGGCGGGTGTGAGCTTGGACCGAGACCGATTGATTTGCATCTTTCGGCGTTCAGACAGATGGGTGTACAGATTACGGAGGCACACGGCAGTATGCACTGCGTTTGTTCTAAGCTGCGCGGTGCAGCGATTCATTTGGATTTTCCGAGTGTCGGTGCGACGGAGAATATTATGCTGGCGGCAACACTTGCCGAAGGAACGACCGTGATCACCAATGCGGCAAAGGAGCCGGAAATTGAGGATCTGCAGACGTATTTGAATTGCATGGGCGCGCGCGTGCGCGGCGCCGGCAGTGATATCATTTATATAGAAGGCGTGGATCAACTGCATGGGGCATTTCATCGTGTTATGCCGGACCGGATTGTAGCGGCGACATATATGGCGTGTTCGGCAGTCGCAGGCGGCACACTGGAGCTTTGCGATGTCTGTCCGCAGCATCTGGAGTCGGTTATGGCGGTTGCCCGCGGTTACGGTGCACAGCTGCAGGTGGAGCAGAATCGGATTGTCCACAAAGCGCCGGAAAGATTAAGTGCAGTAAAAATGATTCGTACGATGCCGTATCCGGGCTTTCCGACGGATGCGCAGGCACCGCTGATGGCGGCGCTGTGCTACGCGGACGGTACCGGCATCTTTACGGAAACGATATTTGAAAACCGCTTCAAGCATGTTACGGAGCTTTCGCGTATGGGTGCGGACATTACCGTGGAGGGCAGAATTGCCGTGGTTCGCGGTGTCAAGCGATTGAGCGGTGCGAATGTGTGTGCTATGGAGCTGCGCGGCGGTGCGGCTCTGGTTGTGGCGGCGCTCGGTGCGCAGGGAGAAACGCGCATCGGCAGAATTCATTTTATTGAACGCGGCTATGAAAACCTGACCGAAGCACTTGGCGGTGTAGGTGCAAAAATCAGAAAGGAAACAGAGGATGAAAACGACAAGGAGCAAACGTGTGGTGTCTGTCCATGACGATATCCGGGAAAGACATCGCAAACGCCAATTGAAGAAAAAGCGTGTCCGCTTTACCGTCTTTTGCATCTGTATGCTGCTGCTTTTAATGCTTGCGGCAAGTGCAGTGGTTTTTTTGACGCCGTGGTTTCATGTCACACAGGTGAGCGTTATCGGAAATGCGCAGGTAGAGAGCGCAGATTTAATTACAGCAAGCGGCATCCGGAAAGGGGAAAGTATCTTTGCCTTCCGTATGGGCGATGTGGAAGAGAATTTATTGAAGGTGCCGTACATTAAAGCGGTAAATGCAAAGCGTAAGCTGCCGAAAACGGTGGAAATACATGTAGAGGAAAGCCATGCAATTGCATGCATCGAGAAGGATGCGATTCAGATTTGCATCGATGAAAACGGCGAGGCGGTCTATGCCGGTGCGCTGGCGCCGGAGGGGTTGGTTTCCGTTACGGGCATGGAGATTGAAGGTTACACCCTGGGTGCACCTTTGGAAACCAAAGCGGATGCGCAGATGGGAACGCTTCTGGAGCTGATTGCCCTTGCGGAGGAAAACGGCTGCCGGGAAGGTATACACAGCATCGATTTGGCACAAACGGAGAATTTGCGTTTTACTTACGGGCAGGGACTGACCGTGCTGTGCGGTGATACCTTTGACCTGTCGAGAAAGCTTCTGACGTTTATGGAGGTTGTGCGCGAGCTGCCGGCGAATGCAAAAGGGGAAATTGATTTGCGTATCAGCGGCAAAGCCTACTACAGACCGTAGCAAATTGGACGGATTTGTGACTGAAAATGCGACGGAATTGTGAATTTTTGAAAAAATTTAATAATTATTTAATATTTTCAAAAATTTCTATTGAATAAATGAAAAAAATGTTGTACAATAATATTTGATTAAATATTGATTACATTTAAGTTACAGAAGATAGTGCAAGGAGGAGCTTACATTGTTTGATATCGATGTAGAAACAAGCAAGGTTGCGAAAATTAAAGTTATCGGTGTCGGCGGCGGTGGTAACAACGCTGTCAACCGTATGATTGATGCCGGTGTTAAGTGTGTGGATTTTATTGCCGTAAACACGGATGCACAGGTATTAAAGGAGTCCAAGGCGACTGCAAAGAAGCAGATTGGTGAGAAACTGACACGCGGTCTGGGCGCAGGCGCAAACCCGGAAATTGGTGAAAAGGCTGCGCTGGAAAGCCGCGACGAAATTGAAGCGATGATTAAGGGCGCAGACATGGTATTCATTACGGCCGGTATGGGCGGCGGTACAGGTACCGGTGCTGCAGCGGTAATCGCAGGCATTGCAAAGGAGCTTGGCATTCTGACCATTGCGATTGTAACCAAGCCGTTTACCTTTGAAGGCCGGCCGCGTATGGCGAAGGCGGAAGCAGGTATTGCAAAGCTGCGTGAAAACGTGGATGCGATTATGACCATTCCGAATGATAACATTCTGAAGGTTGTGGATAAGACCACTACACTTGCAAACAGCTTCCTGATGGCAGACGATGTTCTGCGCCAGGGCGTGCAGGGTATTTCGGATATGATTGTCGGCACAGGCTACATAAATGCGGACTTTGCCGATGTAAAGAGAACGATGGAGAACTCCGGCGTTGCACACATGGGTGTCGGCGTAGCGAAGGGCGAGAACAAGGCAACAGAGGCAATTAAAATGGCGATTGAAAGCCCGCTGCTCGAAACCTCCATTCAGGGCGCAAGGAACGTGCTTGTTAACATCACGGGTGATAAGAACCTTACACTCTTTGATGCAAACGATATTATGCGCACGGCAAACGAGCTTGTGGATTCCGATGCAGAAATCATCTTCGGTGTTGTTATTGATGAAAACCTGGATGATGAGATGCGCGTAACGGTTGTTGCTACCGGCTTTGACGGTGAAAGACCGGTTGCGCCGAAGCAGGCAGAGGAAGCACCGAAGCAGACGGATTTCTTCGGTCAGATTAAGGCACAGTCTGAAGAAGCGGATGCAGAAGCAGCGGCAGAGCCGTCGTTTAGCCCGACTGCAAGTGTAGAGCTTGATAATGTAGACATCCCGAACTTCTTAAAGAACAAAAATTTCTAATCTGAATTAAAAAGGACGGCGGTGCCGTCCTTTTTTCATCAAAGGGGTTTTTATGAAACCGGATATAGAGAATATGTCTTTGTCTGAACAATTTGAGCTTGCCAAGAAAAAAACGGCGGAAATCACGGCGCGCGGACGAAAAACAAAAAAAGAACTGACCGATAAGCTGTGCAGGCTCGGCTTTGCCGAAGAGGTTTGCACGGCGGTGACCGAGTGGGCGCAGGAGTATTATTTTATAGATGATGCGCAGTATGCGCGTGTTTATATACAGGATGCAGCCGTAAAATACGGTAAGCGCCGCATTGTGCAGGCGTTACGCTTTAAGGGAATTGATGCGGATGTGATTGAGGATGCACTGAGCGAGTTTGACTTTGAGGATACAAAGGAAAAGCTGTACGCTGATGTGCAAAAGCGACTCGGCGGTAATTTTGAGAGAAAAAATAAGGACAAGGTAATACGGCATTTTCTGACACGGGGCTATGCTTATGAGGATGTGAGAAATGCGATTGACCTTGCAAGACAAAACGAGCCATCGGAGGAGGATGACTTTGAGTTTTAAAATAGCGGTTGCATCCCTGGGATGCGCCAAAAACCTGGTGGATACGGAAAATATGCTCGGCATTCTGTTGCAGGCGGGGCACACCCTGACCGCAGATGCGGCACAGGCGGACATTATCATCGTAAACACCTGCGGTTTTATCGGTGATGCAAAAAAAGAGTCCATCGACACTATTTTGGAGATGGCGGAATATAAGCAGACCGGTCAGTGTAAGGCGCTGATTGTGACCGGATGTCTGGCAGAGCGTTACAAAGAAGAAATTTTAGACAGCATTGAAGAGGTGGATGCACTTTGCGGCACGGGCGATTTTGACCGGATTGCCGCGGTGGTGCAGCAGGTGCTTTCCGGGGAGCGGGTTGCGCTTTACGGCCATGCAGACAAATATTGCATGGAAAACCTGCCGCGCGTCACAACGACACCGCCGCATACGGCATATCTGAAAATTGCCGAAGGCTGCGACAATCATTGTACCTACTGTGTTATACCGTCCCTGCGCGGCAAATTCCGATCGCGCAGCATTGAGGATATTTGCGCAGAGGCGCGTGAGCTGGCGGCAAGCGGCGTGCGCGAGCTGATTTTAATTGCGCAGGACACAACGCGATACGGCACGGACCTTTATGGGACCTATGCGTTAGACAAGCTTTTGCAGGCGCTTGCGAAAATTGAAGATATCCATTGGATTCGCCTGCATTATATGTATCCGGAGGCGATTACGGATTCGCTTTTGGAAACGATTGCAGCAAACGATAAGATTCTGCAGTATTTTGATATTCCCGTGCAGCACGGTGCCGACACGGTGCTGCGCCGTATGGGCAGACGCACAAGCGCAGCGCAGATGCGGACGCTGTTTCAAAAAATCCGTTCCTATTGCCCGGATGCCGTTTTGCGCACCAGCCTGATTGTCGGTTTTCCGGGGGAAACGGAAGAAGAATTTGAGGCGCTTCTGGATTTTGTGCGGGAGGTGCGGTTTGACCGGCTTGGTGCTTTTGCTTACTCCAAGGAGGAGGGAACGGCAGCGGCGCGTATGGAACGGCAGGTGCATTACCAGACGAAAATGGCGCGGCAACGTCGCGTGATGGCGCTTGCGCAGAAAATATCTGCCGAGAAAAACAACGCGCGGCTCGGCAGCAGCATAGAGGTACTCTGCGAGGGGTACGATGCGGAAAACTATATGTATTACGGCAGAAGCCGCGGTGACAGTCCGAATGTGGACGCACTTGTGTACTTTGCAGCTTCACGTGCGCTGGAGGCGGGCGAGTTTGTCCGCGTCAGGGTTTTATGCGTTGAAGAATATGATTTGATAGGAGAGATGGAAAATGAATTTACCGAATAAGCTTACACTCATCCGTATTGCGATGATTCCCGTGTTTTTGTTCTTTTTGATGACGGAGTTTGTGCCGTACTCGATTTACATTGCGCTGGCAATATTCGTTGTTGCGGCGGCGACCGATGCACTGGACGGACACATTGCGCGTTCGCGCGGTCTGGTGACGGATTTCGGCAAATTTGCGGATCCGCTTGCGGATAAAATTCTGGTGCTTTCCGCACTCATCGGCTTAATTGAGTTAGGTCAGATTGGTGCAATTCCGGTCATTATTATTATTGCGCGTGAATTTATGGTTACGGGCCTGCGCATCGTTGCCATCGGCTCGGGCAAGGTCATTGCTGCCGGCTTGTCCGGAAAGCTCAAGACGGTGCTGCAGATGATTGTGACGGTGCTGCTGATGGTGATTTGTCCGTTCAGAGCGGAAGTGTTTGCACTGGAAGTGATTGCACAAATCGGCATCTGGGCGATGGTTGCCATCACGGTTTACTCCGGTGCGGAATATATTATACAGAATTGGAGCATCATTGATTACAGAAAGTAAAAAAATGCACGAATTTGCATAAAAATGTATTGACATCTGCCGGGAATGGCGTTATACTAAGTTCAATAAATCTTTGGAGGCAAAGTAAATGATGACACGCAATGCACAGTTTTTTACATTTACTTACCGTTACTACTTTAGTAACGGATATTTGTGTTGTCATAATCGAAATGCTTAAATGATTTTTCTGTTGTAAATTTTAAGGCATTCCGTGTGACAGCACGGGATGCCTTTTTACTATTAAAGGAGATGTTTTTGGTATGGTAATTATTTTGAAGAGCGGCACATCGCCGGAGACCAGAAAAGAGTTCATTCATTCGATACAGGCACGCGGTTTGTCCGTGCAGGTCAATGAAGGTAGCCACAGTATCGTACTCGGTATTCTGGGTGATACCTCCGCGCTGGATTTAGCGACACTGCGTGCCAACGATGCCGTAGAGGATGTTAAGCGTATTTCCGAGCCGTATAAGGCAGCGAACCGCAGATTTCATCCGCTGGATACACACATTGAAATCAGCGGCAGAACGGTCGGCGAGGGATATTTCAGCGTGATTGCCGGACCTTGCTCCGTTGAAAGCGAGGAGCAGCTTTGCACGGTGGCAGAGGATGTGAAAAAAAGCGGCGCGGGCTTTTTGCGCGGCGGCGCGTATAAGCCGAGAACCTCTCCGTATTCCTTCCAGGGGTTGGAAACGGACGGCATCAAGCTTTTGCTGGAAGCAAAGAAGCTGACGG
>JAZSGM010000104.1:0-7857 GCA_045532715.1 Clostridia bacterium | reverse complement strand
CCGTGGGAAATTGGCTCGAAAGCACGGCGACCATTCGGTGTTGCACCGACTTTAGAGCCGTATTCAATCGTTCTTGCCCAGCTAAACCATCCCGGTACAAGGCATCTGCCATCGGGCATTGGTTGTGCCTTAATGCTTTTTACCCAAACATCTGTCAGACGTTTTGCCCATACATCGGACACAGTGCCGCCCTGGCAGTACTTCGGTGCGCTGTTTAAAATCAGTCTTATGCGCTCATCTGCAAAATCGTTGTCTAATGCTGCATACATTTCGTCCCAGGAAAGCAAGAGCTCGTTTTCAAGCCTTGCTTCCAATGCACCGAACGAATCGGCAACAACTGCAAGACCTGCACCATCTACGCCAACGGTATAAAGGGACGCACAGCGGGAAATATCTTCGCCGAGCTCAAGCGTGTTTTTCATCATCAGATTCATCACAAGCTCCGGTGTAACCTCCGCCTGATGGTCAATGTGCAGGTTTATGCCCCTGGCGGTTGTGTCAATTGCAATTTTTAAGTGTGCTGCAAAGAGTTCAAACAGCCTTTGTGTGCTCTTTGTGTCTTCTGTGCGCATCTCCTTGAGCGCCTCCTCAAACACCTTTGCAATATTGATTTTGACCGTATCGTTCATCGGAAATTCCTTGCCCGGTACGCACATCCAGTTGCAGCCCACGGCGATGCGCTCGCGCGCAGTTCTTTTGTCGATGCCGTTTTTCATATAGCCTTCGCACAATGCGCTGTCATTGCAAAATCTCGGCCAACCATTTTTGTTTTTGAGAAGATAATAAACCGCTTTCTTTAAAAAGTTCTTGTCGCAGTTTTCATGCACTCTAACCGTTAAGTTACAAGCAATATTGATACTGTCTGCCGCTTCCAAGATGAGGTAGGAGAGTGGGGTGGTCATATCCTTGTCGTTTTCGTCAACGCCGGATAATTGATAATAGTGCGGGTCGATTAAAAGCAAATTCGCAATCAGAAATTTCGCTTTTTCATCGTCGAGTATACCTGCTTTAATATCTCGTTCATAGTACGGATACAAAAGTGTATCTAATTGAAAGCCTGCGCCGTCGCGGGTGTAGATTCTGGAGGCACAGTTGAAAAACGCGGTCCACTGACAAACCTCGTGGAAGGTTTTCGGCGGCGCAAGACGAATGTTTTCGCATGCGGTCAGCATTTCCTGCAAGCTTTCCTGAATTTCCGGGCGCGGCTCATCTTGAAGCATAGCCTTAATTTTTTCGATATGCCTGTCGATAAAACGAATAATCGCAAGCACAGTTCTTTCTTCGGCATCGTAAAAAGCAGATTTATCCGGATTGATTTTGCGGTACTTTTCAATCTTTTCCAAAAGGCCGCCGAAGCCGAGCGCAAAGCCGATGCGATAGTCGCATGCAAGGTGTGCGTCACCGTCAATGCCGGTTTGAATGTTGTATTTTTGTTGCAGCGGCTTTAGGTCATCGTAGGGGAAACGCTGTTCATCCCAACGCTTGCTCCATTGGTCTGTTGCACTTTGCATCAGTTCCATGATTTTCGGCTTCTTTTTGAGCCAGTCCGGCAAATAATGTACATCGCCGCGGTAGTTGACAAGCATGTCTCTCCATCTGCCGCAAAGCAGCTCCATCGGGTCGACATAAGGTTCGTGCGCATCCATAACGCGGCAGAAATTTTCGCACATACCGTCATAGCCGTAGAAGCTGCCGTTTGTGCTGTTGTACCACGGCGTAACTTCGTAACCATCAGAAATCGGAACGGTACCGAAATCGTCTAAATCGGTGTAGCCGTTTTGTGCACGCTTTTCAAGTGTATGGCGCACCTTTGTTTCACGTATTCGCTTTAATCTGTCATCGTATGAAAGCATATTTTTCAAGCTCCTTCATATATTCCGTTGTCGGAACGCGGAATTCCGCAGGTTTTAAGCTTAGTGCCTTTTGCTTTGCCGTGCCTAAAGGATGGTAAGGCAACAGCTCGTATTTTACGACGTTTTCAAGTGAAAGCAAAAAGGCGGATATTTTGTCAATACCCTGCTCAATTTCAGGAATCACGGGCGTTCTTGCAATAATCGGGATGCCGAGTGCATTGAGCTTAATAAAGTTTTCCTTAATTGCCGCGTTGGAGACACCCGTGTAGGCTTTGTGCAGCCCGTTATCCCAGATTTTCAGGTCGGCCATAATTAAATCAAGGCTTTGAAACACTTCTTCGTCGTAGTAAATCAGTGAGGTTTCTATCGCACAGTTGATTTTCTTTTCTTTACAAAGCGCAATCAGGCTTTTGGTAAATGTCTTTTGCGCCATTGGCTCGCCGCCGGAAATCGTAACACCGCCATCGCCTGCATAGTAGGGGAGGTCTAAAAGGATTTCGTTGAGCACGGCCTCGGCGGTCATTTCCTTGCCGCAGAGCACCCTTGCGCCTGCATAGCAACCCATATCACATTTGCCGCACCCGATGCACTTTTCGGGGTAAACCATAACCTCCGGCTTAAAGGAGATGCACTCCGGATTGTGACACCACGCACAGTGAAGCGGGCAGCCCTTTAAAAACACGGTGGTGCGTATACCGCCGCCGTCGTGAAACGATGCTCTTTGTATGTCAGTTACAACACCTTTAACCACGGATTGCTTCCTCTTTTCCGCTTTTTCTGCTTTGAATTGCCGCGTCTAAAATTGCCATGATTTCCATATTCACGTCCAGCGTCAGCATATCAAATATTTCTTCTCCCATTGTGACGTGATTTGCATAATGCATCGGCATGTTTTTGTATTTGTCCAACGTCGGTGCATCGGATAATTTGATTTCGTTTCCGTAGGTATCGTACGCCTTTACATCCGGTGCGTTTTCTGCGCCGCCGGTGCAAACTATAACACCATCCGTGCAAACCAGCATCGGTCCGGACGGAATCACAACTCTCGGCGTTGTCCAGGTGCCTTCAATCACGGACAGCTTGTCATCGTAGCGGATGGCTGCGGCAAAATCGTCGTCCGTATCGCCAAACGGCGTGTTGAGATTTGCGCCCATGGAAACGATGCTTTTTGCGCCCTTGCCTAAAAGCCATCTGGAGAAATAGCAGCCGTAGCAGCAGATATCTAAATAAACTCCGCCGCCATGGCTTTCCTTGTGCCACCAGGTTTTGCCGCGCTGGTTATCGGTCATTTCCTCTGCATTTGCACTGACGCCTCTGTGCTTTGCACCCTTGCCGAGCGGACCGGTGTGCCCATTGATATAGCGCAGCTTCAAAGGCTTTCCGACAATGCCGCTGTCGAGCGCTGCTTTGAATTTAAACAGATACGGTCTCCAGGCAACCGGCCAATTCACAACGGCCTCAATGCCGTGCTTTTTAACGCTTGCCTGAATCCTTTTGGCATCCTCTAAGCTGACGGCAATCGGCTTTTCGATGCACACGTTTACGCCACGCGCTGCGCAAGCTTCGACCACATCCGGCTTTTGCACATTTTCCGTAAGGATAAAGGCAATGTCCGGCTTTTCTGTGTCGAGCATTTCCTCGTAGCTTTCGTATGTGTTTTTGCAGTAGTTTTCCTTTACGTTCTGTAAATTCCACAGCGGCGTGTAGCGAAGCGGCGGAATTGCGTCCAAATCCGAAGGTGCGTCGGCGATGGCAATAAGCTCCATGTCTGGACACTCTGTGATGTAGAGCGCCACTTCGTTTACGTGCATATGGGAAAAACCGATGATCGCTGCTTTAATCATTTCTCCAACTCCTTTACGCTGACTGCTCTGCCGAGAGCGGCAGATTTGTAGAACAGCTCAATAATTTCGGACACATTGATGGTTTCTTCCGGCTTAATAATCAATTCCGCTTCGCCCTTTAATGCTTTTCTCAGGTTGTCAACGATGAAAATATGCCCCGGAAACGGCGTGTCGTAGGGGATAGACTGCGTTGGGATTGCGTCCTCGCCGTCTTCACCGTAATACACCTTGCATTCCGGCAGATAAATGCCCTTGCTTTTGCCGATGAGACGGATGTCGCTGCTTTCCGGCATATTGGTTGCCCAAGCGACTTTAAAGGCAACCTTTGCACCGTTTTCAAAGGTAATGGTGCCGCAGGAGAAGTCCTCAACATCCATTTCGTCAGGGTTGAATTTTCTTGCAATATCCACCTTGCCGGTCAGCGCGCCGCTCGCCTTTAAAGAACCGATTTCGTTTTTGTGATTCTGCATGGTTGTGGCGCATACGCTTTCCACCTTCGGATTACCCATCAGCCACACGAGCGCATCAAGCATATGTACGCCGATGTCGATAAACGCACCTCCGCAGCTGACCTTCTTCATATGGAAGGTACCCCAGAAGGGGATGCCGCGTCTGCGCGTGCGTGAGAGCTCGCCGTAATAAATATCGTCGATGCCGTTTTCTTCAATATACGCCTTTGCAGCAAGTCTGTCCGGCGTAAAGCGCATGGATTGGCACGCCATAAGCAGCTTGCCGTTTTTCTTCGCGCAGTCAAACATTTCTTCGGCATCACTTTTCGTAAATGCAAGCGGCTTTTCGCAAAGTACATTTGCACCGCTGTTTAATGCCAGAAGCGTGTATTCTTTGTGATAACAGTTCGGTACACAAACAGATACAACATCCGGCTTTTCCGTCTGTAGCATTTCCTGCGCATTCGTGTAATAATGCGCAAGGCCGTATCGCCCGGCAGTTTCTTTAGCCGCAATTTCGTTTACATCACATACGCCGACAATTTCAAAATCCTCGCCAAAATGCTTGTAGGCGGGGATGTGTGCGGAATTTGCAATCATCCCGCAGCTGATGATACATACTTTAAACAAGCAATCCAGCCTCCTTTAAAAAGCCGAGTGTTTCGCCGTCCGGCTTTGTCGCTCTGTACTCAAGCCCGATACAGCCGTTGTACGGCAGCTTTTTGATTTCTTTTAATATAGAAACGTAGTCAACCGTGCCCGTGCCCGGCTCGTGTCTGCCCGGGGCATCGGCAACGTGAAAATGACCGATGTAGGCAATATTTTGCTTGATTTCTTCTAAGTCAAAGTCGCCCATCATATTTTGGTGATAGATGTCATAAAGCATCTTAATGTTTGGCGAATCCACTTTTTTGAGTAAATCGAAAACAGGCGTAGCGTAAGGCATAGAGTAGCCCTCTCTGTCTATATTGTTGAGCGGCTCGATGACCAGATTCACGCCTTCTTTTTCAACAAGCGGCTTTGCAGCGAGCAGACATTTGAGCACGTTTTCTTCACAGTGTGGCTTGTGCTCGCCGATTAAAACAATCATAGCCTTTGCGCCAAGCTTTTTGTATACCGGAATGCTTTCGCGGAGTGCAGAAAGGAAATCCTCGTTGCGCCCGTCATTTAAAATGCCGCGTGACAAATCATAGGAAAGCTGCTCGTTTTTTGAATCTATGTTAAAAATGGAAATTTGCATACCGCTTTTGCAGATTCTGTCAATATCCTTGTTCGTCCACTTCCAAAATTCAATTGTATCTATACCGCATTTTTTTACTTCTTCCATTCTGTCATAAAAATTGCAGTATGAAAACATCATATCAATGCAAACACTCAACATCATAATACCTGCTCATATCCTCATAATTTTCTTTTAATTCATAAGTGATTCTTTCCCAATCCTGCGGTGCTTCGCCGAAATCCGGAATATCCAAAAGCGCACCGCCCTGCAATGCAGATTCGTGTGCAATCAGGCCCGGAATCATATATCTTGCAGCATCCCAGGCGTTGTTCGGCGGGAGCTTGTTTGTCATTGCCGCTCTGACAAAGTCATCGACCAGGAACGGATGCGAGTTGTAATGCGAAAACTTTCTTGTATCGCGCATTGCCTTCGGCAAGCGTGCTCTGTCCTTGTCCTGAATTTTGGCAAAGCCCTGAATATACTTCACGGAAATCGGGTCCTTTGTCATATCGATGGTGCCGTTTTTCAAATCTTCGTTGTATTCGATGGTGTTTATCAAATGACCGACATCCTCTAAATACGGCTCCTCGCCAGATGCGATACCGCGCTGGAAGGTGTGGTTGGTTACAGAGCACTCGTAAGCGCCCGTATCACCGTAGAAGCAGGTGATATAAGAGGACGGCTTATTGATGCCGACGCGTCTGAATTCGTTGATTCTCACAATGCCGCCGCCCGACATCTGGAAAAGAGCGGTTTCGTTGCTGAAGGGGTTATCCCAGTTGTTTTTGCCTTCGCCGTATACGTTATCGGCATGATTATCTCGAAGACCCATGCAGGATACCTTTGTCGCGTGCTGATGGATTGCTGAGAAAATCATAGCGATGGAGTGTGTCGGATAAAACATCGGCGGAATACCGGCAACTCTTCTCCAGTTTTCGCCGCCCGAACGCTTGAAGTCGTCATACATTTCATAAATATCGTGATAATACTGCGACTCACCGTAAACAAAATTGCCGAATTCGCCCTTTTCATACTGCTCACGGCAGTACATTGCACAAGGGTAATAATAGCAGGTTTCGCCCATTACATAGGTAAGGCGTGTTTCTTTGACAAGCTCAATAATTTCCTTGATTTCTTCGATGGTGCAGCCAATCGGCACAGCGCCGTAAACGTGCTTGCCTGCCTTTAACGCCTTTATAATCATCGGGCCGTGTAAATGTCTCTGTGTAAAAATGGCAATGCAGTTTACATCCGGTGCTTTTTCGAGCAAATCCTCAAAAGAGGTGAAGCTTCTTTTGATGCCGTGCTTTTCCTTGGAATATGCGATTCTTTCTTCGTCGAGGTCTGCTACAACAACCTCATCCACATCCGGATGAATGTTGAAAAGTCGAACGAAATCATCCGAAAACTTTCCGAGACCTACAATACCGACTTTAATGCCCATATAAATTTCTCCTTTTTGTGTTTTTTCTTGGGATTTTAATCCTATCTTGATTTTATCAATACAATAATGTATAATCAATGTGATTTTCAAATGTAAAATGGTAAAAAACAAAGGTGAGAGTGTATGGAACTTTTTGAAATGAATCCACTGGTGCGTTATATCAATACCGTCTCGTATTATTTGCACTATCCCGAGCCGGTGCTGGCATATGATTTTCGTATGCTTTATGTGGTGCAGGGCAGCCTCACGGTGGAAACGCAGGACAGCGTATTTACGCTGTGCCCGGGTGATTTATTAACGCTGCCGCCTGCGCTCGCGTACCGATTGGAATATGAACAAACAGAAAAAATCTGTTACTATATTTCAAATTTTGATTTTATGGGAAATTGGGAAATGACGGTGGCGCAAGCACCGGAAGTTGCACAACAATTTGAATGTGAAAAGGTATTTTCTTTTGAGGCACCGGAGCAGTTTTTGGTTCCGTTTTTGTTTCGTAATGCAACCTTTGCCGAGACACTTTTGGTGCAAATCAACCAAGCAAAGGGAGAGATAGCATTGCAGTCTGCGCTGATGAAGCAGCTGCTGGTGCAAATCAGCCGCGGCAAGACTGCATCGGAAAATGAGCTTGTGCAGCGTGTAAAGGCATATATTCAAGCGCACTGCACGGAGGAAATCAACAATGAAACCGTTGCAAAGCATTTTGGATATCATCCATATTATTTAAATACGGCTTTTTTTAAGTCCGAAGGTATCACACTGCACAAACACATCGAAAGGATGCGCACCCTGCGCGCCGGCGAGCTGCTTGTGCAGACAAAGAAAAGTATTGCGGAAATTGCAGAGGACTGCGGCTTTAAGGATGCATCGTATTTTTGTAAGTTTTTTGCAAGACATATGAAAATGACACCGAAGCAGTATCGAAAGCTTGTAAAATAATACGATTGTGCTTTTGTCACTTTTGTGATACAATACTGGTAAAACAGTTATGGAGGAATGAATTATGCGTGCAATTGTACAGCGTGTGAAACACGCATCTGTTACGGTA
>JAZSGM010000291.1:0-10047 GCA_045532715.1 Clostridia bacterium | reverse complement strand
CTTGTAGGTGTGTATGAAATGACCGTCGCCTGCGTGCGGTGCATTGTATGAGAAGGGGTAGCGCTGTCAGCTTTCCGGGTTACCGTTTGCACTCTTTAAGTTAGAGAGGGCGTAGTTCATATTGCCGTCTGCAAGCTTGATGATACCGGAAATACGCGGTGTGTAGTTCGGTGCGTCCGGCTCAAACTCACGTGTGCGCAATGCCTGCTCAAAGGTGAACTGCTGGTTCATCAAATCATAGATTGTATCGGTCTGGTCGCCGTTGGTTACAATCGTTTTGTTGCCGAGCACGCGTACCGGTGCATAGATAATCAGGCTCGGATCCTCTAACTTCGATTCGTCAAACGCTTGGGTACGGATGCCTTCGCCGTCTTCGACGAAGATACGGTTGCGGCTGTTTTGGCTTCTGCCCATAATGAAGTATGCAGCAACGGCACTCTTGCCGTCTGCCGATTTGCCTAAAATAATACCTCTGCCCGGGTATGTATTTTCGCGCAGTTCTTTTTCAATACAAATTCTATCCATGCTTATGCCTTCTTTCCTAAAATAATAGAGGTTGCAACCAGCTGTGCCGCTGCAGGGAGTATTTTCCACTCTGCCTCCTGCATCACACGCTTTTGCAGGGTTTCCGGCGTGTCATCCGGTAAAATGTCGACAGCCTTTTGTAAAATGATTTCGCCGCCGTCCGGAATTTCGTTTACAAAGTGTACGGTTGCGCCGGTGACCTTCACGCCATATTCGAGCGCTGCTTCGTGTACGTGCAGACCGTAAAAGCCCTTGCCGCAAAAGGACGGAATGAGCGACGGATGCACATTGATGATGCGCTTCGGATAGCGGGAGGTGAAACGTTCACTTAAAATGCACATAAAGCCTGCCAGCACGATGAAGTCAATTTCGTTTTCCGAAATCAGTGCGCTGATTTTGTCTTCAAAGTTTTCCTGCGATGCGCAAGTCTTCTTGGAAACCACCGCTGTCTTTACGCCTGCATTTTTCGCGCGTTCCAATGCGTATGCATCGGCGTTGTTGGAAATCACAAGCGCGATTTCACCATTGGTGAGCACATCGCCCTGGCTGTCTAAATGCGCCTGTAAATTTGTGCCGCCGCCGGAAACCAGCACGGCAATTTTAGCCTTTAACATATTACATCACCCTCATCCGTTTCGATGATTTCGCCGATGATGTATGCATCCTCGCCGTTTGCCTTGAGTACGGAAAGTGCCTTGTCCGCATCTTCTTTTGCAACCACGATGCTCATACCGACACCCATATTGAAGGTGTTGAACATATCGCGCTCCGGAATGTTACCGGTCTTTGCAATCAAATCGAAAATCGGCAGAATGCGCAGCGATGCCTTGTCAATCTTTGCGCCGAAGCCCTTCGGGATACTTCTCGGAATGTTTTCGTAGAAGCCGCCGCCCGTGATGTGGGAAACTGCCTTTACCGTCACTTCTTCAAACAGTGCCAGCATCGGCTTTACATAAATTCTGGTCGGTGTCAGCAGCGTTTCGCCGATGGACTTGCCGCCAAGCGCCGCAACCGGGCTCTTGATGTCGGCATTTTCAACGTCGAAGACCTTTCTTACCAGGGAAAAACCGTTGGAGTGCACACCGCTCGACGGAAGTGCAATGATTGTATCGCCGGCCTTGATGGTCTTGTTGTTTAACACCTTTTTCTTATCTACCACGCCTACGCTGAAACCGGCGAGATCGTATTCGTCGACCGGATAGAAGCCCGGCATTTCTGCGGTTTCACCGCCGATGAGTGCTGCGCCGGACTGTACACAGCCCTCTGCTACGCCGGATACAATCTGTGCGACTCTCTCCGGCACATTCTTGCCGACTGCCACATAGTCTAAGAAGAAGAGCGGCTTTGCACCGCAGCAAATAATATCGTTTACGCACATTGCAACGCAGTCAATGCCCACCGTGTCGTGCTTGTCCATCAAAAAAGCCATCTTCAGCTTCGTGCCTACGCCGTCCGTGCCCGAAACGAGTACCGGCTTTTCAATCCCTTTCAGGTCAAGTTCAAACAACCCGCCGAATCCGCCGATGTCGGAGAGTGCTCCACCTGTCAGAGTTCTTGCAATATGTGTTTTCATCAGTTCAACGGCTTTGTAGCCCGCTGTAATGTCAACGCCTGCTGCTGCATAGCTATCAGATTTAGAATTGTTATGCATAATATATATTCCTTTCTTTCATAGATTCTAATTTTAAAAAGGTAAAATTGGTGCATTGCTTCGTTGCAACCGTTGACCCGTACATGAGTACTGTGTCACCGTTCGCGCCTCGCACTGCATTCAATTTTCCGCTTTTTATGCTGATGTAAGGTGAAATTGGTGCATTGCTTCGTTGCAGCCGTCGACTCGTACATGAGTACCATGTCACCGTTCGCGCCTCGCACTGCATTCAATTTTCCGCTTTTTATGCTGATGTAAGGTAAAATTGGTGCATTGCTTCGTTGCGGTCGTCGACCTGTACGGCAAGTACTGTGCCGTCGTTCGAGCCTCGCGCTGCATTCAATTTTCCGCTTTTTATGCTGAGGGAATTCTTTTATTCGTTTAATCGTGTATTAAAATCGGATGTCAGACGCGGAAGAACTGCGGCGTCTGTGGTGCTGTCCGTATTTAAAAGAGAAAATTCGGATGCAAGACAAGACGGCGAATTGGCCGCTATATTTTGTATGCGGGCAATTCGACAACGCGGTATTGCGCCGAATTTGCCTTTTAAATTAGCCTTTGCCGTTCCAGCAGTACGTACATAACTTGCACGCCGGAAGACCGATGGCCTTAATTGCGCCCTCAATCGACTGGAACTCCAGCGAAGCGAAATTGAATTTCTCGCAAATGGTCTTGCGTAAATTCTTGCCGCGCTCGGTTTTGGCGTCGCTGTATTCCTCTATGTACTTAAAGCCCTCTTCGCCCTCAAGCTCTAAAATCACGCGTCTTGCAATCAAGTCCATATCGCTTGTGCCTCTCGAGAAGTTTAAGTATTTACAGCCGTACATAATCGGCGGACACGCCGAACGCATATGCACGGACTTTGCGCCGTTTTCATATAAGAACTCAACCGTTTCCTTCAGCTGTGTGCCGCGTACGATGGAGTCGTCGACAAACAAAAGGTTTTTGCCTTCAATCAGATCGTGTGTCGGAATCTGCTTCATCTTGGCAATGCGGCTGCGCTCTCTTTGGTTCGATGGGATAAAGCTTCTTGCCCAGGTCGGCGTATATTTGATAAACGGTCTTGCGAACGGAATGTGGCACGCGTTGGCATAGCCGATGGCGTGCGGTGTGCCGGAATCCGGTACGCCGCTGACGTAATCAAGATCGGCAAGCTTGCCGTTTTCTGCATCGTTTTGTGCCATAATCGCACCGTTGCGGTTACGCATTACTTCAACGTTTACACCTTCGTAACAGGAGTTTGGGTAGCCGTAATACGTCCACAAAAATGCGCAGATGTGCATTTCCTCCTGCGGCGGTGCAAGCTGCGTCATTTTATCTGCCGTCAGGTGTACGATTTCGCCCGGACCGAGTTCTTTTTCCTCATCATAGCCGAGCTTTAAATAAGCAAAGGATTCAAAGGATACACAGTAGCCATCGTCAATTTTACCGATGCGCACCGGGATGCGCCCCATACGGTCACGCGCGGCGATGAGCGAGCCATCGTTGCATAAAATCAGAATGTTTGCCGTGCCTTCAATTACGCTTTGCGCAAAGGCGATGCCTTCTTCGAAGGTCGACTTTTGGTTGATGAGTGCGGCAATCAGATCCGTGGAGTTGATTTTGCCGCCGGTCATCGTGGAGAAGTGACCGCCGCTTGCGAGGTATTTTTGAATCAGATCCTCTGCATTGTTTACGATGCCGATGGTACAGATGGCATAAATGCCTAAGTTCGAGCGCATCAGAAGCGGCTGCGGGTCTGAGTCGCTGATGCAGCCGATGGCCGCTGTGCCGCTCATCTCGTCGAATACATCGTCAAACTTTGTGCGGAACGGTGAATTTTCAATATTGTGAATTTCTCTTTGTAAACCGATTTCATCATTGTAGGCTGCCATACCACCGCGGCGTGTGCCGAGGTGGGAGTGGTAGTCCGTGCCGAAGAATACATCGGAGATGACATCGCATTTACGAACTGCGCCAAAAAAACCGCCCATATTGCATTAACCTCCAGAAGTGAATTATTTGTTGTATTTTGCCTCAATGGCTGCGTTTTTCTCAAGTACGTTTTTGCTTGCTGCCGTGCGGTCTGCATCCAGCTTTGCTGCAAGCGCGCCGTCCTCTACGCCGATGATTTGCGCTGCCAGAAGTGCGGCGTTTTTCGCACCGTCAATGGCAACGGTTGCAACCGGGATGCCGCTCGGCATCTGTACGGTCGACAAAAGTGCGTCCAGTCCGTCCAGTGTAGAGGACTTGACCGGGATGCCGATGACCGGCAACGTTGTGTTTGCTGCAAGGGCACCTGCCAGATGGGCAGCCTTACCGGCAGCGGCGATAATCGCACCGAAGCCGTTTGCACGCGCGTTTGCGGCAAATTCCTTTGCCTCCACCGGTGTGCGGTGCGCAGAATATACATGTACCTCAAACGGAACCTGCAATGCCTGCAGGGTAGTTATTGCTTGCTCAACTACGGGCAAATCGCTGTCACTGCCCATAACAATACCGACTTTTTTCATTTATTCTTCCTCCTGACTCTGTAATCAACTAAAAAAGGACAATCCTATCCACCCTATGTGTAAAGGACTGCCCAGACGGTCGACAAATTTCGTTTTTTGCTCCCATGTGGTTTGTTCCACGCATCCGTCAGTCACAAAAAACTATTACTAATATATAATAACATAGCGCATCGGTTAAAGTCAAGAAAATAAGCATTTTCGGCAACTTGACCAAAATTCAATTTTAATTTGCAAAAAAATGCTCCAAAATGTCTTTTGTGACAAAAAACGGCGATGACGCGCGATTTGCAGGCGCCAGGTTCCGGCATTGACAGCGGCATAGATCTCGAGTATAATATTTTTGGCGGATATTTGAAACTTTTTTCAAAATACTGCGTCTAAAGAAAAGTAAACAAAAAAACAAACAGATAAAGGAGAAGAAAAATGAAAAAATTACTTGCAATGCTTTTGGCAGTAAGCATGTTGTTTGCACTGGCTGCCTGCGGCGAAAAACCGACAGACGAAACACCGGCGGATGATACCGTGATTGAAATTGAAACAGAGAACACGGAGAACGAAAAGGCACCGGCAAACGAAGAGGCGCAAAAACCGGCAGAGGATAAAAAGGAAGACGATAAAAAGGAAGATGTCGCACAGAAGCCGGCAGATGCACCGGAGAAAGCGCCTGACGAGAAGCCGGACGAAGCTGCAAAAACCGTTGGCAATATCCTGCTTGCGGATTTTAAGGCAAAGGCAGGCAGCGCAACGAGTGCGCTTTCGCTTGCTGAGGGGCTGATCGGCAACAGCATCATTCCGTTTATGGGCGGCGCGATGGAGGTAGAGCCGGGCCTGCTTTCCGGTTTTGACAATGCGGAAATCAAGGGCTTTAAAGAGGGTGCAACCTTCATGCCGATGATTGGTTCTTATCCGTTCGTGGGCTATGTGTTCTTCCTGGAGGACGGCGTAAACGTAAACGACTTTATCGCGAACTTAAAGGCAAACGCCAACCTGCGCTGGAACATCTGCGTTGAGGCGGACGAAATGGTGGCAGGCAATGTCGGAAATAAGGTTTTCTTTGTGATGTGTCCGAAAGAATTTGAAGCTGAGTAAGAAAAGCAATCGCCTTCCCTGTGCAAGGGGAGGCAGCTTTTGCAACGCAAAAGATAATGGGAGTACATCCCCGGTCAGAACCTTGTTTTGACAGCCCCCTTTGCACAAGGGGGCATTTGTTTTGCTTTGAAAGGAGTTTAAGGAGATGCTGTTTTCAAGTATTCCGTTTTTATATTATTTTCTCCCGTGTGTGCTTTTGGTGTACTGCATTGCACCAAAGCCGCTTAAAAATACAGTGCTGCTGTTGTTCAGTCTTGTGTTTTACGCGTGGGGAGAGCCGGTTTATGTATTTTTGATGCTGGGTACGGTACTGACAGGCTATGTGCTCGGTCTGCTCATCGAGCGTTTCCGCGGCCGTGCGGCATCGAAGGTGTTTATGCTTGTTTCCGTTGTCGCTTTTCTGGCGATTTTAGGCTATTTTAAGTATGCGGATTTCTTTATTGAAAACTTTGCCCGCGTGACGGGACTTTCCCTGCCGCTGCTTTCGCTGGCGTTGCCGATTGGTATCAGCTTTTATACCTTCCAGATTTTAAGCTACACAATTGATGTGTACCGCGGCACGGTGGCTGCGCAGAAAAATCCGATCAACCTGGCGGCGTATGTATCGCTGTTTCCGCAGCTGATTGCGGGTCCGATTGTGCGCTATGCCGATGTGGAAAAGCAGCTGACGCAAAGAACGCACAGCTTTGAAAAGTGTGCAGAGGGTATCCGCCGTTTTATCTTCGGCCTTGCCAAGAAGATTTTGCTTGCCAATACCTTAGGTGAGCTTTGTGATGCCTTCCATCTGGCGACGGACAAATCCGTACTGTTTTATTGGCTGTTTGCCGTTGCGTACATGCTGCAGATTTATTTTGATTTTTCCGGCTACAGCGATATGGCAATCGGTCTGGGCAAGCTGCTGGGCTTTGATTTTCTGGAAAATTTCAATTATCCGTTTATCGCGTCAAGCATTACGGATTTCTGGCGTCGCTGGCATATGTCGCTCGGTACGTGGTTTCGCGACTATGTTTACATCCCGATGGGCGGCAACCGCGTATCCAAGGGCAGATTTGTGCTCAACATTTTCACCGTATGGTTTTTGACCGGTTTCTGGCACGGTGCGGAGTGGAATTTCATTGTGTGGGGCGTGTACTTCGGTGTGCTTTTGCTGGTAGAGAAATTTTTCCTGCTGAAGCATCTGGATAAAATCAAGGGTGTGCGCCATGTTTATGTACTGTTTTTGGTGGCAATCAGCTTTGTGATTTTCAGCGCGGACCATATGGGTGCGGCGTTGCAGCGTGTCGGCGGTCTGTTCGGGGCGGGCGGAATTCCGCTTACATCACCGTCGTGTGTGTACCAGCTGACGAACTACGGCTTTATTTTACTGATTGCTGTTCTGGCGGCAACACCGCTGCCGAAAAAATGTATGGCATATCTGCAGAAAAGCCGTGCGGGTGCGAAGGTGATTTCCGTTCTGGAAATTCCGTTTTTGCTGCTTCTGCTTCTGGCGGCAACCGCCTTTCTGGCAGACGGCTCGTTTAATCCGTTTTTGTATTTCAGATTTTAGGAGGTGGCATCGTGATGAAAATCAAAAATATTTTATCTACCGTTATTTTTTGCGTGATTTTACTGGCGATGTCCGTCGCTTGCTTTTTCAAGCCTGCAGATGCGTTTTCCGATGCGGAACGCCGAGCGCTGGCACAACTGCCGCAGCTGAACGTGCAAACGCTGCTGAACGGCGACTTTATGGACGGCTTCGAAACCTATACGGCAGACCAGTTTCCGCTGCGTGACACTTTTCGTGCATTCAAGGCGGGGCTCAACAAGTATGTGTTTCAAAAGCGCGACACCAACGGTCTGTATATGGCACAGGGACATATTTCGAAAATAGATGATGCGCAAAATAACGCGATGCTCGACCATGCGGCAGAGCGGTTTGCGTTTTTGTACAACAGCTATATCAAGGACACGGACGCCAAGGTTTATCTTTCCGTTGTGCCGGATAAAAACTATTGGCTTGCACCGCAAAACGGCTATCCGTCTCTGGATTACGGTGCGCTGATTTCCGCGATGCGCGAAAGAACGGCGTATATGACGTATATCGACATTCTGCCGTATCTGTCGCTGGAGGATTATTATACGACGGACACGCATTGGCGCCAGGAAAACATTACCGATGTCGCCGGAGTGCTGGCAAATGCTATGGGCACGGACGTGGAGGCAAGCTATACGCAAAACACACTGGATGTACCCTTTTACGGCGTTTACGCAGGTCAGCTTCCACTGAAAACTGCGCCGGACACCATCAAGTATCTGACCAACCCGACGCTGGATGCCTGCACGGTGACCTACTACGACACGGGCAAGGGCGTGGAAGGCGCGCTGTACAACATGGATAAAGGGACTGGCAAGGACCCGTACGAGCTGTTTTTGTCGGGTACGTCTGCGCTGAGCGTGATTGAAAACCCGAATGCGGAGCAAAAGCGCGAGCTTGTGCTGCTGCGCGACTCCTTCGGCGGTAGCCTGGCACCGTTGCTTGTGGAAGGCTACAGCAAAATTACCGTGGTGGACATTCGGTATATCCAAAGCAGCTTCGTCGGTAATTTTGTGGATTTTGATGCAGCGGATGATGTGTTGTTCTTATACAGCACCTCACTTTTGAACAATTCGCTTGCAATGCGATAGGCAATAAAAAACGCACAGCGCTGCTGTGCGTTTTTTTATTGCCTTTTTATTTTGCGCAAATCATATCAAATGTCGCAGTCAGGTTTTTGAAACCATTAAAGTAGGTAACGGTTACCTTCACCGTGCCTTCGCCGACAACGGTTAATATGCCGTCCGGCGTGATGTCTACGATGCCGTCTTTGTTGGTGGTAAATACGGCACCGGTCGGCTCCATAAAGACGCCCTTATTGTTGGTTGCCTTCAGTGTCAGCTTTAACTGATCACCAATGTGGTATGCGGCAGAGCCCTTTAAGCCTTCCTTAGACCAGATGGCCTCGTCAGCAGCCTCCTGCTCGGCACTTGGCCAGAAGCGCACTTCCGTCCAGGAGTTGTACATATTGCCCTGCGGCGTACCGTAGCCGATCACCTTGACATATCTTGCCTGTACATCGCCGAGCTTGAAGATTTCAAACAGCTCGGATTTCGCGTGTGTTACGGTGTTGATCACCTCTGTCCAGGTTTCGCCGTCATCGGAAATCGAAACGGAGAACAGCGTCTGTCTTGTCATACCGTTTAACACCGCAAGACCGAAGGAATGAATGTTTTGCTTGTAGCCGAGGTCGTAGACGAGGAAGGCGCCTGCGCCGTAGCCCGACCAGCGGTTAATGATTTCATCGTTGATGATGTTGTCAATTGTACCTGCCGGGATGTATTTGTCATGACCTGTGCTCATTTCCACGTTCTGTACCGGAATATAGTGAATATCGTGCGGCTGTGCGACGCGAATCGGCTCCGGTGCGATTGCCAGGTTGGAAATGATGCGCGGATCTGCTGTACTGAGCAGGTTTTCAAAAGCATTGCCGATGAAGCGGAGTGTGTAGGTTTTGCCGTTCAAGGTAAAGCTTGCGTCGCCTGCGTTCTGTGTTACCGGTACCGCTGCACCGCCTGCAAGCACCGATACGGTGTTGTCAGCTTGTGCAAACAGAGTGTAGTCCGTAATATTGGCATCAAACCAGGTCAGCTCCTCGCTGCCCCAGTGCACGCGTGTATCTAAAAGTGCGAGTGTGCGCTGAATTTCATCCTCACTCGGGGCAGGCATATCGCTGCTGATGATAATCAGGCCGCGGTCATCCCAGAATACCTTTTTGCCGACGGCCTCGACCATTGCGCGAAGCGGAATCATTGTGCGGTCATTGATGGTTTGCGCCGGCACATCCAAGTATTTTACTTCGCCATTGACACGCATTTCGTTTGATCCGATGGTTAAGTAGATCACATCCTCGCCGCGCTGGATTTTCACCTCCTGCGCCTCTTCGTTCCAGGAAACGTTACCACCGATATTTTCGGAGATAAAGCGCACCGGCACAAGTGTTCTGCCGCCGGTTTCCGCCGGCATTACAGCGTAGTTGTTTGTATCGACATAGGTTCTGTGTCCGTTTGCGAAGGCAACCGGGCTGCCGAGCTTTAAGGCAACGGCATTGCCGAGTGCATCCTGTGCGTTCGGTGTCGGCACGGTTGTATCCAGCTTCCAGGCGGAAATCGGCTGCGGTGGCGTTGCGCGGCTGACATCCGGCGCTTCGCCCTTTTCGAGCGGAATGAACTCCACGCGAATTGTGCCTTCCGTTGTGTTTAACAGATGTACTGCGA
>JAZSGM010000204.1:0-1622 GCA_045532715.1 Clostridia bacterium | reverse complement strand
AGCCTTTTGCTTATCGGCATGTTTTTTCTTTATCGTACCAACTGTATTTGCAAGCCCCTGCATAATACCTGCAGAAAGTGCCCCCTGACCCCCTGCGAGCAAAGGCTGCTTTACGTAAAATTCGATGAACGCTTCCTTAGTTGCCTTAGCGGTTGCTTCTTCGCCGCTTAAGCCGCTTTCGGTATACACCTGCACAGCATCTTCAATATACTGCGCAAATGCAGAATTGTCCCCTAAAATCCAATACTCGGCAGCGTTTCCACCAATTGCATTCACAAGCTCGCCAAAGCCGTCAATGCCCATACTTTTGAAAATATTCGCAAGAACTTCTTTTGCTGTTCCCGGGTTATCGATAGCCTCGAAAAACTTGCTTGTTGGAATGTGCTCTGTTGCATATTCTAACATTGCCTGCACAAAACCGTTTGCGGTCGCCTGGTATATGTCCCCGGTCTGCTCATAGCTTTGCTGTACAGAGGCCGCAAAGGCCGAGCTCGTCATCAGCGCCATAGACGCGTTCCGACCGCCAATCAGATTGCGTGCCGTGTTGTCGATAAGGCTCAAGCCGACCTCCCAGAAAAACTTCTCTACACCGGAAGCGTTTTCCGTGATACCGGCACGTGCCGCCTGCGTCCTCGCCATAGCATTCCAGCTCGCGCCGAGCTCATCAAGGGTTTTTGCGTCGCCGGTAATTAAACCATTTACGTAAGCGGATGCGACGTCTACGACCTGCGCTGGAGAGTCAATCAAATTTTGAACAGTATTTGCTGTATAGAGCGCTGTGCCGGCGAGCTTATTATCCGCTGCCGCTTTTCTTGTAGCTTCAACGCGTCTTGACTGAAAATCTGCATCGTTTGCAGCGGAATCAAAGGCTCCGGTAATTTTCCTTGCCCCTGCAAGCCTGACAAGATTCGTCGTAGCATGTGCTACTGCCTGCAGCTTCGGTGCGTTCGTTACAACAAGGCGCCCGAGCTTACTTGCAGTATTTGCAGCCTTAAGGCCGGAGCGCGCCATGTTAATTCCAGAGACTGTGCCGCCGACTGCACCGGTAAGCGCAATTTGCGCAGCTGTACCGGCAAGCTCGCCTGTTGCATAAGCTACCGGATGTGCCTCTATGGATTTATCATATAATTTTTCTATTTTGGTCGACTGGTAACGTTCCGGGTCCAGTCCGACACTTTCATATGCTTTTTTATTGAAATAGTCACCGACGTCATCGACTACGCCAAATGTAAAAGCATCTGCAGCACCAACCGCCCCTGTACCGATTGCGCCGACATCCGTATCAGCAAGCGAACGCCTTTGGTTATTTAGATAAAGTATTTCCAGTACAGACAACTCTTTATCAATATCTTCACTTAATCCAAGATAATTTCTATCACCTTCGCGCCCAAGACCAATAGTTAACAACCCGGTCGGCGAATTTTTCTTGATAATATCCTTACTGAGTTTTTCATATTCGAGCAATCCAAATTTATCAGGATCGATTCCGTATTTTTGGATCGTCTTTTGCGCAAATTTGGCTGCATCCGCCTGTCTCTGCTCCTTCTTAGTAACAAGCTCCATATTCTTCTGCGCAGTTGCTTTCTGCGTTTCGATAGGGATTCCCGCGCGCTGGCTGGCTA
>JAZSGM010000022.1:0-2240 GCA_045532715.1 Clostridia bacterium | reverse complement strand
CAGCCAGCCGCATTTTTCGCGCGCAGGACAGTCCTCGGGAAACCCGTGATAGTTGGAGCGGAAGGTGCGACAAATGATCTCATGCAGCATATTCAGGTCCTTGTGAGAGGATTCAAACGTGCCGTCCTGCTCCAGATCGGTGGACAATGCATAACCGGTTGCCAGATCCAGTTCGGGAATTCTGCCGTATTCATGCGAGTAATGCACACCGGTCACCTCGACGTAGCGGAAGCCGTGATAGGTAAATCTCGGACGCCAGATCTCTCCCTCAACGTCACCGCGCGAGATATAAACGTCCTGCTGGACACACTGTGTTGCAAATGCGCCGGTGGAGCGGTGGTCCAGCTGTCCTGCTTGATTTAGTGTTTCGGCAAATCGGAATACGTATACCGTGCCTCTGGGAGATCTCGGCATCTTGAATTCGGCAATTCCCGCAAAGTTTTCACCAAGATCGTAAATAAATGCGCCGTCGCTTGCACCGCAAGCAGGCTTGACGCTCTTTGCAGGCACCTTTCTGATAATTCTGACGGGCGGAATGTTACAGGGCTTAAGCATGCCCTTGGGGACAGTATCCGGAATGCAGTCGTACCAGCCAAGATCGCTGCCGTCCGCATCTGCAAAATCGGGTGTTTCAAGTCTTGCATCGTAGGTTTCGCCGCCGTACAGGTTGTTGAGCACGATGGGACTGTTCTTGCACTTCCAGCTCTCGTCGGTCACAACAGCCTGGCGAGTGCCGTCCTCGTATTCTATCTCAAGTCTTGCAATCAGACAAACCGGGCCGTAGGAAAAGCCGTTGAAATCCCAGACACGGCTCTGCTCGTAAAAGCCCTCGCCAAGCCATGCGGTCAGCGCATTTTTCTCGGAGATCATCCCGGTTACGTCATACGCGCGATACAGCACTTCCTTTTCGTAATTGGTAAAGGGAGGGTCGATATAGTCGTCGGCAACCTTCTTTCCATTGATATAGTATTCTGCACAGCCAAGACCGCTGGCATACAGCACGGCACGCTTTACACCCTTGCCGGCTTCAAATTTCTTGCGCATGTAAGGTGCCCAGCTGGTTTCATGGCAGGAGGGGGTGATCCACTTAGCCTCCCACATATCTGCATACAGCTCGGTTGAAAAGCTGAGCGATTGAACGGCAGTCTGACCGTAATTATCCTTGACGCAAAGATTCCATACGTATTCGGTAGCAGGCAGCAAGAACAGCTCCTGCAGCATCACGTCACAAGACTGGTCGGATTCCACAATATCGGAATCAAATACAACCGTCTGATCCTTGCATACGGTAACGCGGTAGGTTTTCTGAATTACGTCGGTAGCATCCGATGCAAGCTTCCAGGAAAACCGAAGCCCGTGTGTTTTTGCGATAATGGGGTTGGGATTATAATCAATTCTTAAATCGTATAGCTGAAGCATAATGTTGCCCTCCGTACGTTTTTCTGCTGACTTCATTATAACAGATATTTCCGGTTTCGTCAATTTGATATGCAGATTTTAGAAAAATTAATTTTTGAGCCTTTTGCATCTCCTTTGGTGAATATTACACAATGATCGCCTGGTTTTTCCGGGCTTGTCTACGGAGATTGATATGGCATTTTTGTGTATTGTGCATTTAGCGCAACGCCACAACGCCCTATGCACTACGACAAAGCAGCGTTTTTAACTTTAGCACTCATTCGACGATATTGCCGACTCACGCGATCGCATCTGCTTCTTATATCTCTAATTCCCTTATATTATATGGTGTTTCGCCGTTATTCCAAAGGTTTAGTTTATTTAACTCTACATCCGACTCCTCGCACTCGCGGTGATTTTGGTACAATTTTAGGGCGTTTTTAACACGACAAGTATGTCGTGTTGGCCCCGCACCAAGAGCAAAGTGCCAGAATGCATAATAGACGCCGTTATGGCGTGATTTTCATCATTTTCGCATAGTTTTATGGCCGTATTTTGCATTTTATCTCGTTTTTTACGTTTTGGCACTTTGTAATGATTTTGCATGCTTTTGCATACGATTTTTCGGTTTTCTATTGACAAATCCGGCCGGTTCGGTTAGAATGAATGCACAACAAGGAAATCCCCATACCGGGAAATTTCCCTATCTTTAAAGAAAGTGAGGTTTCGCCATGCAACAATTCAAAGCTTCCGCAGGACTTGCATTCACGTCCATTAACGACAACGAATGTGCTCTTAGTGGCATCGGTACCTGCACCGATAGCAGCATTATCATCCCCGCA
>JAZSGM010000114.1:0-2017 GCA_045532715.1 Clostridia bacterium | reverse complement strand
AGCACCAAATTGAAAATGTTTGCGCCAATGATATTGCCCAAAGACAGCGCACCGTGACCCTTGGCAAGGGCGGTAACCGCAGTTACCAGCTCCGGCAAAGAAGTGCACAAAGCAACAATCGTAACACCCACAACCTCTGTAGGAATACCTGCCATTGTTGCCAGAGAAACAGAGGAGCCTTCCAGCATATCTGCGCCTACTGCAATCAAGGCCGCAGCGATAACCAGCACAATGATATTTTTCAGCAGCGCGCCGCCGTCATCCGCCTGTTCTTCCTGCCCATTTGCAGCATTCTGAAAGCCCTTGCGAATCGTGATTGCCATATAGGCAGCAAATACAATCAGCATTACGATGCCCAGCCATCTGTCAAAACGGCCGAAGATATAGGCAGCAACCATATAAATGGCGGCAGAGACGAAGAAAAACAGTACCGGTGTCACCAAGGTCTTGCGGTCAACAGGGGCAGGACGAATGGCAATGGTCAAAGCGGCAATCAACGCCGTATTGCAAATAATCGAGCCAATGGCGTTTCCGTAGGCGATAGCGCCGTTGCTGTTTACTGCCGCTGTTACGGACACCATAACCTCCGGCAGCGTCGTACCGATGGACACCACCGTGGCGCCGATAAGGATTTCCGGCACGTGGAACCGTTTTGCAATTCCCACTGCGCTGTCCACAAACCAGTCGCCGCCCTTAATCAGCAGCAGCGCGCCGAAGGCAAACAGCAGCAGAGAGCCCCAAAGGCTGTCGGTCAGTCCATTATACCACAATAAAAACTGTTCAAGCATAACAAAAGCTCCTCACATATTTTTGTAAAAGTATACTCTCTCAGAGAGAAAAAATCAAGTCAAAAATGCGCACTCCACGGCAGATTGCGCTTTTTACCATTCCCTTCCTTTTTTACTGGCTAATACTGATTGCAATGTTACCCGTATCGGTTGAAATTTCGCACCTGCCGCCGGTTACGGATTTTGGTACGTCTATCTTACCGGTGTCGGTTTCCGTTAAGAATATTTTCTCGCTTAACAGGGTGCCTTTTACGTTGCCGGTGTCGGTTTCGACAAACAGTTCGCCGGCGTCGCATTTATCAAAGATGATATCGCCTGTGCTTCTTTCAAGTTCAAACCTTCCGGCAGCAATCACATTGCGTAACGCCAAATCCCCAGTATCACCGTCCGCGGTGAGATTTCTGCAGGTAATATTTTTCAGGGTCGTTTTTCCGGTTGAAACCTCATTTTCTACGTCCTCGGTTACGGTCACATTTTCCACCTTTTGATTACCGGTCGAAGAGGTGATTTCAAGGCTGCCCGCAGACAAATTGCCTGCAAAAATGTGCCCTGTGCTGGTTGTCAGCTTTATGCGGCCCGTCGCAGAGCTTTCGGTATGGACGCTTCCGGTGTCGCTTTTCATACGAATTTCCGAAAAGCTGAAATCCTTAGACGCTGTGATATCTCCCGTATCCGTTTCAACCGTAAGCTGTTCGTATTGGGTGCCGGGGATATTTACTGTAATTTTCGGCGCTCCGAAGAAAATACCAATATGCTCATACCATTTTCTGGTGTCGTTTACGCGAATGGAAAGCGTGTCATTCTCCACGGTGACCTGATGCTTCATATTGCGAATTTCGTAACATTCAACCGATGCGTTATCGCTCTTAACAAAACTTACATCCGCCACATCGGTTAAGATGGAAATATTTCTGAATCCGTCAGTTATTTCATAACGGTTTGTTTCATATTCAACAGTGGATAATTTCGTAAAATCCCAGTTCAGCGCAACCATAACGGCAACAAATGCAGCCGCTGCTACCGCTAAAATCACAAGAAAAACAATTAAGCCTTTTTTCATTGTTTTCGCCTCCTGAACGTATTATACATCCGCATAGGACAAAACGCAAGACAAAGCCCTCTATCCCCTCCCTGACAATCCACTTCTCCTTGCTGTATCTGCTGCAGACAGCACAAACGAGCCTGCCGACTCGGCCAAAGAAACCCCCCGTGGATTGCTCCACGGGGGG
>JAZSGM010000029.1:0-6706 GCA_045532715.1 Clostridia bacterium | reverse complement strand
TCCTGCCAAGCGTATAATGCAAATACAAACCTAAATTATTGAGCCTTCTGTACAGTTTCGAGTGCCCAAGTACCAGTCTGTGTATCTACTGTCTTAATGTACGCTGTGTCACGGATAGCATCACCGATGTCATCAAAAGCGATTTCGCCGGATACGCCGGAATATTTAACATTCGGAAGCGCAGCCTTTACAGCAGCTTTGTCTGCAGAACCGGCAGCCTTGATTGCCTCAAGTGCCACATAGTAAGCATCATAGCCCATTGCTGTTACAGCAGAGATTGTGTCATCGCCACCGTTTGCAGTCTTTGCATCAGCATTTGTGTTGATGTAGTTTTTGATGCCTTCGTCGAATGCCGGAGAACCGCCCTCCTGATAGAAGGTAGAAACATAAAGTTCTGTATCTGTGCCCTTGGCAGCCTCGAGAACCTTGTTGTCGTCGAGTGTATCAGAGCCGAGAATCGGAAGACCGATGCCGAGTCTTGCTGCCTGAGAAACGATCTGTGTTGCATATGCAATGGAAACCGGTGTGAAGATTACATCACAGCCTTCAGCCTTTGCCGTATTCAGATACTGTGTAAAGTCAGCAGTATTTGTCGGGAAGTCAGCCTTTACAACGCTGCCGCCTGCTGCGGTAAATGTCTGTTCAAAGAATGTGAGAAGACCCTGGTCATACTCATTGCCGAGCTCACCTAACAGATAAGCTTTCTTCGCGCCGAACTTTTCCTTTGCAAAGTTTGCAAGAACGGAACCCTGGAACGGATCGAGGAAGCAGATTCTGAAGTAGTGCTCGTTACCCTTTGTTACATTCGGGTTTGTGCATGTGATACCCATTGCTGCAAGACCAGCCTGGTTAAACGTATCACTTGCAGCCATAGAAACGCCGGAGCCGTAAGAACCGAGAACAATCGCTACATCCTTATCAACGAGTGTTGCAGCTGCAGACGGTGCTTTGTCTGTTGTAGAACCGTTGTCGGAGTATACAACTTCAATTTTGTACTCTACACCATCAAGTGTGATTGTCGGTGTTTCTGCATTTGCATACTGTACACCGAGCAGCTCCTTCTTACCGCCGGAAGCAGAGTCGCCTGTAAGCGGCTCAAATACGCCGATGCGAATTACATTACCGTCTGCACCTTCGTTGTTGCCGGCAGGCGCACAACCTGCAAACGCTGCACATACCATAATAAGTGCAAGTCCTAATGCCAATAACTTTTTCATTTTTCTTCCCTTTCTTTCTTGTGAAATTAATTATTTTAAGAATTCACAACACAGTAAATTCTTAAGTATAATTCTATTATACCAAAACGAATCGGAATAATCAACCAATACCTATCAAGCCATATTTACAAATTTTCACCATGATTTTTAGTAATATTCACCATAAAACCACTCATTTTCACGATCAAATCTTCTTTTCGAGCAAAACCAACCGCACACCACCAATACCATTAAAGCTACAAGTTACAACATCAATTTCGTCATAGCCAAGCTTATTATACATTTTTCTTGCTTTTGTATTATTCGCATTTGTGTCCATACGCAAGAAATTGCAACCTGCAGAAAGCGCATAGCTTTCATAAAATCTCACAAACGCTCTTCCAAATCCGTTCCCGTAGCAATCCGGCGAAACAGCCAATGTATGCAGCACCATCACCTCATGATCCGCCGCTGCATATTTCCAAGGCGCACCGTCATACACATCCACTTGCAGCTGATTGATAATCGCAGTCGCGCAAACAACACCATCATATTCTGCAACAAACAAATCACCGCGTTCAAAAGCTGCCTGCGCAGTTTCACGTGTCGGATATATGTCTTTTACCCAACCGACGCCGGAGCATCCTGCTTCCTCAGCGGCAATAACTGCCAAATAAATCTCTGAAACCTTTTTTATATCTTTATTTATCGCCTTTCGAAAAAACAACATTGAAATCACCCGAATAATTAACAATCTTAAATTGTGTACAAGCTCATTTTAACATACAAAAGCAAAAAAGGCAACTGCCGTTGCCTTCTTGCTGATTTCGTTAAATACATTCAACAACAAACTTTTCAGTAATCAAGCCATACCCGTTATCGTAGGTTGCGGTAATCGTTGCCTTGCCCGGCGAAACAAAAGTAACAAGACCGTTTGTATCCACCGTTGCAACCGTTGGCGTGTCGCTTGTAAAGATTACGTCGGAAAGGTCAACTTCTGCGCCGTTGCCATTTACGCCTTTAAACATAATCTGCACCGTTGTGCCGGCTTTTCCCTTAGCATCGTTTTGTGCAAAGTATACCGGCCAGTAAGACTTATCCTCTGCAAGCTGCTCTGCGGAGGTGTAGAATCGAACCTCCGTGTAGCTGTTCGATGTACCTGCACTACCTCCCTTGCCGGTTAAGCGGAAATACTTAGCTTCTACACCGCCCATTTCAAAGATATCCGGCATCAGCGTCGTACCGCTCGTGCTTGTATCAAGCACTTTCGTCCAATTCGCACCGTCCATAGATATTTCGCCTGTGAAGTTATACACACGCTTATCACCAAACAATCCAGCAAGGCCGAACGCATGCAGACTTACTACATCTTCAAATTCATAGCAAACCCAAGCATCGACTTCACCTGTCCAGCGATGCTGCAGGTTGGTTGTCAGCTCCTGCACAATTACATTATCGATTGTGCCTGCCGGCGGATATTTTTCGTTATCCACACTGAAGGTGACATTCTTGACCGGCTGCCATGTGACATAGCTCGGGCCCATCGGCTTATCCTGCGCAGCAAGCTTGAGGCTGACGATGGTTTCGCCGGCGTTTGTACCGGTCTGACCGATGAATTTATCCTTTACAAATGTAATTGTATAAGTTTTTCCGCCAAGTACGAAGCTTGCAACATTACCATTCTGACTTACCGGTGTACCATCCGCAAGTGTCACAGCCGGTGCATTGCCTTCGGCAATCATGTAATAATCCGTCTTGTCCGTTGTAAACGCCGCCATGTCTTTGTCATCTAACAGCACGCGCGCGGACAAAATCGAAATGATATCCGTCTTTGCTTCTTCTGTATACGTTGTCGTATAATCCGAAATTACAATCAAGCCTCTGTCATCCCAAAGCACCTGCTTACCAAGCGCTTCCACAAGTGCGCGAAGCGGAATCAGCGTTCTGCCTCCAATGGTCTGCGCCGGTACATCCAGTGTAACAACACTGTCATTGACATGCATCTGGGCATCGCCAATCTTGAGCGTAATTGTTTTACCGTCTTTTGTTACGGTAACCGTCTGCGTTGCATCATTCCATCCAACTTTTGCACCAAAGCTTTCCGCAATAAATCTTACAGGCACCAGTGTTCTGCCGTTTTGTACAATCGGCATAATCTCTGCATTTGCTTCGTCAACAAAGGTTTTCTTTTCCTTTGCAAGCACGTTCGGGCTGCCAATCAGCATCGCAACTACACCGCCTGCGCGACGTGCAGTTGAAATTGTGTTATCAGATACACTCCATGCATCCATCGGCTGAACCGGCGTCAAAACTTCCGGCGCCGCTTCTCCGGCCTTGAGCGGTACAAATTCAACCGTAAGGCTTACATCCGTTGCATTTTGCATATGAATCGCAAGCTTGAAGAGATCTTTATACACTTCATCCGGTGCAATCGGACTTGTCGGCAGAGGTTGTGCCTTTTTAATTTGGAACACCGCATCCGCCGGGCCGTTTGTGATTGCAACGTACATTCTCTCGCCTTTGAGTTCCAAAAGTGCGCTCTTCTTATCCGGCGAAAGTGTGATCTCTGCACCTGTATGCGCAAACCACCAAAGCTCGGACGGCGATTTTGTCTTAATTTCATCCTGAAGCACAACGCTGTTTCTGCCCTTTGTCATATACACACCGCGTTTTGCATCCGCAAAAGCTGTATTCGTTGTGGTCATATCTAATATGCTGTATGCTTCATTTTCAGCTTCTTCGTGCTTAATGAATTTTGCAACAGCCGTCGGGTTCTGGTCAATGCCTTTGCCCGGATTTGCAATAATTGTGTTCTGACCTTCCGCACGCTTCTGGTAGTACAAATCCGCATCATAAATCGACGAATAGTTCGACTGACCGAGCGTGGTGATAAAACGCTGTCCGTTTGCATCAATAACAAATGTACCGTGCGACTTAAACATGTGACCTGTCTGGTTATCGCCACCCTGCATCGCTACAAAGAGTGCATCTTTGTCTGTCCAGGAAGAACGCATGCTCATTGCCTGAGCATTATCCTTTGCGTTAAAGGTTTTATCGAGCGCAACGCCATCTGCCGTCCAGTTGATTACCGGATCATAATATGCAATCGCCATTGCCGGATAGTTAACGCTCTTGCTAAAGCTTTCAGACAGATAATTCGAATGCCATCCGTAAATCGGCTTGCCAAGTTCTTTTGCCATCCAGAACACAAATGCTTCTGCAGTTACGCCGTCATTGGCATCGCCGAAGTTAAACTTACTTGTTGTACCATTTAAGTACATCCAGTAATCGCCCGTGTTTTTAAGCACCTCATTTGAATAGTACCAAGCGAGGTTTTCCGGCAAGACATACGAATCCTTCACAGCCGCTTTGATTTCGGAAACAAGATAAATCATGTACTCCGTCGCATACGACCAATACATTGTACCCTCCGGGAATGCACCGTCAGAACCATATTCTTCAAAGGACTGTTTTGCATGGTCGGTCGCTTCATCAAAAAGGAACTGCGCAAGCTCAGGCTCTTCATCTGCAAATGCAATCGCAACACCGGCCGCACAAGCATTCGCTACCATCGTTCTGTTCGACGTACCTCTGGAGATTTCAACCGCAATTACCTCGTCATACGAACGAACAAACTGCCAGAGCGCCTGCTTTTTCACAATGTCAATGATTTCTGTGCGTTCTTCAGGCGTAAGACCGTCATACATCCAGTCGTACGCAAGCGCGATACCGAACATCAGCTCCGCAGGGATAATCGGCGCCTGGTTCGACCAATCCGGGAATGTACCCGCATTGCGGATTTCTACCAAAGCGCGGTCAATATATTTTCTGTCTTGTTCAACCAAGTAAACCAATCCAAGGTCACGAAGTCGATTTTTAATCGTTCTTGCCTCGGACAAAATGTTTCTGCCATTACCGAACGTATACTGCACAAGAGCGGCATTAAACAAAATGTCCGTGTTCGTCTTTAATGTTTTGTACCAATTTGCACAACGTTCGTCATTTTGAATCTTATCTACAATCGCCTGACGGTCATTGATAATCAGGCGCGGATGCTGGCGCAGATTTGCAATATAGCTGTCTGCTTTTACTTCTGTGCCAACCATTTCCCAATTTGTACCGGTTGCACCATAATATTTCGTATTACCCATCGCAGGCGCACTGCTCGAATACATCACGAAGTTATCATAAATCACCGTATCCGATGGCGCAAGGCGCGTATAGATAACAACGTTTACATCCATGTATTCCGAAGGTGTGTTCGAAAATGCCGCATCTTTTTGTACAGCTACGCCATCAATGTAAGTAGAGAACGTGGAGTTTTTGAAGTTAAATTCAATTTTCACATGGCTCCATTTATACTGCTTGGATGCATCCGCCACAGTTATGGTATCTGTATGTACAAGGTGCTTTGTTGCACCATCAATCTGCGCGTCGAGCTGAAAATAAATGCCACTCTTCGAAAGCTGGGTATAAAACTCAACCGTCAAATCCGTCGGTGCAGAACCAATTGTCAAGCTCTTTTCCAAACGCGGCGAACTTTGAGAAACACGCGGATTGGTTACGCGAACCAGTTTTTCTTTATTGATTTCAGCCGGTTCAATAAACTCACCGGATACAATCTTCGTAAAACTCGATTCACTACCGGACGGCAAGCTCATATTACCATTCAAAGAGGAATCGTATGTAAAAAAGCTGTACTTGTCTGCCGGAACAGAGAGAATCGGTGCCGGAGCCTGGTCAAAGGCAGCAAGAATTTCTTCCGGTGTGCGCACACCGAGCGTGCCCGTACCAACGGCTTCGAGATCAATACTATCCGTTGTGGTAAATTTAAAGTCGTCAAACAAACATTCTGTGTCTGCAGAAACAGACGACACAAAAACAAACTTCACTTCCGATTTATCTTTGCCCGCCATTTCAACATTTCTCTGCTTGAGCTTTCCGTTTTCGGAAACGTTGTAAGTAAACTTCTCAAGATTAAATTCGAATTCGTACGTAATCCACTTACCCTGCGTGTCCAAACGAACGAGTTCCGTATTACCGTCGGACATTGTTGCATTGACAACTGCAGGCGTATTAACGCTCTTCACGCGGAAAGAAAGCGTCAAATTCTTTACGGTGCCCAAATACAGATGCTTTTCCGTACGCGGACCACCGGACTTCTCCGCCGTATTCGACAAACGAAGCACCATACCGTCTTCACCTGCGTCGTACGCACGAACGGTAGACGTCGCCGATTTCGCACCGGCAGACCAGGAATTCAGCGTATTCGCTTTGAATACGATATCCGAGCCGGATGAATACGCACTAAAATCATCCGCAAAGATAACGGTTACTGCATCTTCTGCCGCGAACACAGATACAAAACCTGTTGAAAGCAGCATGCAAATGCTGAGCAAAATGCAAATCAGTTTTTTCATTTTTCTCCCTCTTCCTTTTTTGTATTTAATTTATTATTATCATTTTTACGTGCATTTGTATAGTAAAAACCGAAAGCTTTTTGGTAAAAT
>JAZSGM010000274.1:0-3802 GCA_045532715.1 Clostridia bacterium | reverse complement strand
ATAGATTACTACAATAACGAAAGAATTTCTATGAAACTAAAAGGAATGAGTCCAGTACAATACCGAACTCATTCACAAGCAAGTTAATATTTAATTTTGTCTAAACTTTGGGGTTCACTTCAGTTTATGACAGCGGTGCTTTTTTTCTGTATTCGGACGGGCTGATGCCGTGCTGCTGTTTAAAGACTCTCGAAAAGTATGCGTAGTCGGGAAAACCGCAGCTCTGCGCGATTTCGTTGAGAGGCAGCTTTGTGTAAAACAGCTGCGTGACAGCCTGCGAAATGCGGAAGTTCAGAATATAACGGTGCAGGGAAAGCCCGGTCTGTTTTACGAAAAGGCGATTGATGTAGTTGGGATGGTAGCCGAATTTGTTGCCGATGGCGGTGTTGTTTAATGTGCGCGCGTAGTTTTCGGCGATGTAGTCAATGATGGCATCGACTAAGTTTTCGCTTTGCTGCGGTGCAGCTTGCAAAAGCAAAATTTCGGAGATTACTGCAATTAAAAGTCCTGCACAGATGCGGTCAGCATAGAGCTTTTTCTTTTCGAATATGTCACAGATTTCGTTTAGCTTTGCATAAAGACTGTCTGCTTCGTGGAGAATAATCGGCTTTTCCAACGTAGGGGCATCTTCAAAGTGTTGCTCAATGCCGAGCGGTTTTCGGATTTGGTTTTCGAACATCGGGTGCAGAAGGCGTGTGTTGGTATTTTCATCAAATCGGTAGTCGAAGTTGATACCGATGACCTTTGCCGGTGTTTTCGATAGTTTATAGCTTGTGCCACGTGGCAACAAAAGCACGCTGCCCGGATGCGCGGTATGTGTCGCATGATTGACTGCAATATCACAGGTGCCTTCCAGAATGTAGAACAAACGGTTGTCGGTGGTGCAGGCAGTTTTTTTTATAAATTCCGCATCGCTGAAGATATGCGCAAGGCGGATATAAGGCTGAATTTCGCGTACAAGCATATTTTGCCTCCAAAAAAAGTTTATTTTCTCCAAATAAAAGTTTACTTTGTATATAGATTATAGCAATTTATAAGGTTAAAATCAATAGTGTAAGGTTTATTTTCGAAAAATGAAAACGGAGGTCTTTACAATGATTGAAAGAAAAAAGAAGTTAACGGCGCGCGTGGGCGTATTCGCTGTAGCCCATGCAACGTATTGGGACCAGTTTGAAGGTCTCTTGGACAACATCATGGGCTATCACAAGGATTTTTGTGAAAAGACGGAAGCGTTTGGTGTTGAGGTTATCGACTTCGGCATGGTCGATTCCAGCGAAAAGGCATATGCTGCGGCAGATGCGATTCTGGCAGCGGATGTGGATGTGGTATTCTGCAACATGGTTACATATGCAACCTCGTCTGTATTTGCACCGATTGTGCGCGCGGTGAACAAGCCGATGGTGCTTGTTGCGCTCCAGCCGAGAGAAGCAATGGATTATACCAAGGCAAGCACCTTTATGCAGCTTGAAAACGATAACATCTGTTCTGTGCCGGAGTTTACGGGTGTAGCGATTCGTATGGGCAAGAAGGTAAACGATGTGATTATCGGCACACTGTACAACGATGCTGAGGCAGACAAGGAAGTAGAGGAGTGGTGCTCGATTGCAAAGGTGCTGCGCTCGTTAAAGGGTGCGCGCATCGGCTTGATGGGGCACGTTCTGGAGGCAATGTACGATATGCACGCAGACCCGACGGCGGTTTCGGCAGCCTTCGGCGTACACGTACCGCTTTTGGAGATTGACGATGTTGTCGAGCTGTACAACACCGTAACCGAAGAAGAAATTGCGGCAAAGACCGATTTGATTCGCGCGGAGTTTGATATGCCGGACCCGAAGAGCGACCCGGTAACGATGAAGCTGACCGATGCGGATTTGTATCAGGCGGCAAAGAGCGCGGTTGCACTCGACAAGTTTGTTGAAAAGTACAATTTAACCGGTCTTGCATACTACTACGAGGGTATGGAGAATTCCGTACAGAGAAAGGTTGCAACAACCTTTATCGTCGGCAACTCTATTTTAAATGCACAGGGCATTCCGATGTGCGGTGAGTTTGACCTGAAGACCTGTATTGCGATGCTGATTATGGATCGTCTTGACATCGGCGGCAGCTTTGCGGAGTTCCATCCGTTTGATTTTAAGGAAGACTTTATCTTGGTTGGTCATGATGGTCCGCACCATCTGCGCATTGCAAACGGCAAGCCGGTGCTGCGCAGCTTAACGAAGTACCACGGCAAGCCGGGTTCGGGCGCATCGGTTGAGTTTAAGCTCAAGGAAGGTCCGATTACAATGCTCGGTATCACGCAGACGGGTGATGGCAGATTCAAGTTCGTTATCGGCGAGGGCGAATCTAAAGCAGGTCCGATTCCGCCGACGGGTAACACCAACACACGCGGCTTCTTTGAGCCGACAACCAAGGAATTTATCAAGCGTTGGGTTATGGAAGGTCCGACACATCACTATGCACTCGGCATCGGTCATCACGCGGATACGATTAAAAAGATTGCCGATATTTTAGGTATTGAATCTGTAATTGTAAGATAATTTGAGGAGTGAAGGTAATGGCAAAGCTGTATGACTATATTCCTGCGCCGGAGCGCGTGAGCAGCAATTATTACATTACTTGCCACTACTATCCCGGTTGGGATAAAGACGGCGATGTGTCGCATAAAGGTATGGAGGATATGCAGTTGTATCCCGACCGGCGTCCGATGCTCGGCTACTACAATGAAAACAATCCTGAAGTAATGGACTGGGAAATCAAGTGGGCGTGCGAGCACGGCATCAACTGTTTTCTGTTTTGCTGGTATCGCTATAAATCCAACGAGGGTAAGCCGGTAACGCGTGAGGATTTAAGATTGGCGCATATTATCCACGAGGTGTACAAAAAGGCGAAGTTCTGCGAATATATGGACTATGCCATTATGTGGGAGTGCCAGAAAACATGGGGCGCGGTTTCTGATGCAGACGATTTGGTAAACAATCTTCTGCCGTTCTGGGTGGATAATTATTTTACAGACCCGGGCTATATGAAGGTCAATGGTAAGCCGATTGTGTATGTGTATGATCCGAATACACTTGTTGCGGCGTTTGGCTCGGCACAAAAGTGCGCCGAAGGCTTTGCGCTGGCGAATGAAAAGATCAAGGCATATGGATTTGACGGTATCTTATTTGCCTGCGAGCAATACCGCCCGGATTTATCGGAGCTTACGCACCTTAAAAGTGCCGGCTTTGACTGTGCATTCCAGTACGGCTGGTATCCGGAAAAGGCGGATGTAACGGAGGAGATGTATGCAGCGTATTTAAACACAGTTAAGCTTCCGTCTGAGTTTGTCATCGAATTTGAGCAGGCGCGTATTAAAGAGCGTATTGAAAACTTCCCGGGCTACTGCATGTTTACAAACTCCGTTTCGCGCGATGCAACGGAGAAGTGGCTTGCAACCTTTGGGCGTACAAAGCTTTCAAACGGCGAGCTGCAATGGTGTCTGTCGCACGGCGAATACAAAGCCTCGCTTGCAAAGTGCAAGGAAATCATTGATACGCTGCCGGAAGGCGACATCGGTAAAAAATATGTTGTGCTCGACAACTGGAACGAATGGGGCGAGGGGCATTTTATTTCCCCTTGTGCAAAGAATGGCTTTAAGTATTTGCAAGCGGTGCGCGAAGTGTATACCGCCTGTGATAACCTGCCGGATTATCGCATGCCGGAATTGCTCGGCTTCGGTCCGTACGAAGAATAAAGCAAAATAAAAACACCGCCTATGCTTATGATATGCACCCCAAAAGTTAGACGCTTTTGGAGGTGC
>JAZSGM010000294.1:0-4952 GCA_045532715.1 Clostridia bacterium | reverse complement strand
CTGCCGCGGCGGTGAGCTGGATTTGGTGTTGCGTGACGGTGCGTATTGGGTATTTGCCGAGGTGAAGGCGAGAAAAAGTGCGGATTACGGCACACCGGCGGAATTTGTGAATGCGACCAAGCGTCGGCGTCTGTGGAGAGCGGCACAGTCGTATATGCTTGAAAACGGCATCGGTGAAGATGCATTTTGCCGGTTTGATATTGTAGAGATTACATATAGAACGAATGCAAGCGGTGCGCCGCAGGATTTGCAGATCAATCATATTGCGGACGCGTTTTGGCAGGAAAGATAGAATGGATATTGCATGTTTGAAAGGAGAACACGAATGAAGAAACAATGGATTGCAGCTTTAATGGCGGTATTTATGCTTTTTGGAAGTGTGAGCGGCTTTGCCGTAGCGTTTTCAGATGTGGGTGAAGCGCATACCTGGGCTAAAGCGGAGATTGAAAGCTATGCGGAGCGCGGCATACTTGCCGGTGACGGAAAAGGCAGCTTTTTTCCGGACAACAGCGTAACCCGCGCTGAATTTGCAAAAATGCTTTGCCTGGTATTTGGATTGGAGGAAGCAGCCGGACTTGCCTATTCCGATGTGGATGAGGATAGCTGGCAGTATGAATATATTGCAAAAACAGATAAGTATACATATACGGAAGGCGAGGAAAGCTATGCGCCGGACAAGGAAGCAACACGTGCGGAAATTGCATATGCCATTGTCAATGCGGCCGGCTTTGAAGTAAAGGAGATTTCTTTGCCGTTTGCTGATGCAGGTGAAATTGAAGACGCGCTTGCAGCCAATGCAAAAACAGCTTATGCACTTGAACTTTTAAAAGGTTATCCGGACAACACCTTCCGCCCAAATGCGCCGGTAACGCGCGCAGAGGCGGTTGTGCTGCTTGCGCGCGCGGAGGCTGCGTTGGCTGCGCAGCCGGAGGAAAAACCTCTGCAGCCGTCTGTGCCGGAGACGCCGCCTGCAGAGGAAGAAGAAAAACAAGAAGAAGAAAAGCCGGCATCAGTAAAAGTCATGCCGATGGAGACGCTTTGCTATATCGAAAGTGTACGTGAGGCAATTGACCCGTCAGATGATGAAATGCGTATGCGTCTGCGTTTTTATGTCAGCGGCAATCAGAACTTGCAGATGCTGTATGCAGAAAAGAATACGCCTGTGTTCGGTACGGACGGAACGCCGACCACGTTAAGAGCCGGGGATGTAGTTTGCATCGGCACCAATCTTTACGGCAAGGTGAAACAAATCCGCGTGGTTCTGCGTATGGGTGCCAGACCGATTTTGAATAAACCGACAAGTGGTGTAGATGTATTCAAAGCAAAGCTCTATGTATCGACTGCGGACAAATGGGGCTATTTGGAGGAAGGCAAAAAGCAGGAGGTGTGGCTTGGGTTCCTCGGCGAGCTGACATATGACGGAGATATGGCTAAGGTGTATATTTATCCGGCAAACGGCAAGAAAAATGCAGATAATCTGCGTGTGCTTGTGCTGCCTTCGGACACGCCGGTGCTGACCTATACAACCAAATCGAGTGCGAAGACGCGTTACGGCTTTACAACGCTGGATTCCGTAGAATACTACGGTGCAGAGAAGGACCAGTATGGGAATATTACATGGGTCAGTGTGGCAGATGCAGACTACTATCAGTATGTGTTTGTAAAAACAAAAAATGATGTGGTTACGGATTTGGTGATAATTTCGAATCAATAATTCTGAGCGGCGGTTGTTTGGTCAACTGCCGCTTTTACAAGGGGTGAGCAGGATGAAGCATTGCACAATGTGTCCGCGCGCTTGCGGTGCGGATCGGGAAAACGGACAATTCGGATATTGTGGTGTGCCGGCGCAGATTATGCTTGCGCGTGCGGCGTTGCATCTGTGGGAGGAGCCTTGTATTTCGGGAAACAACGGGTCGGGCATCGTGTTTTTCTCCGGATGTAATCTGGGCTGCTGCTACTGCCAGAATGCATCAATTTCGCGTGGACAACGCGGCAAAATTGTTTCGCCGCAGCGGCTTGCGGAAATCTTTTTTGAATTGAAGGCGCAGGGGGCGCACAATATCAATCTGGTAACGCCGACGCAGTATGCGCTTTCTCTTGTGCCGGTGCTGGAGTATGTGAAGGCGACAGGGCTTGATTTGCCGATTGTGTACAATTGCGGCGGCTACGAAAGTGTGGAGACATTGAAACGGCTGGATGGCTTGATTGATGTGTATATGCCCGATTTTAAGTATTGGAGCAATTTGCTCGCCATGCGATATTCGGCGGCGCCGGATTACCGCACGGTCGCGCAGGCTGCAATTGCGGAAATGGTGCGTCAGCGCGGAAAATGTCAGTTTGATGCGGAAGGTATGATGACGAGCGGCGTGCTGGTGCGGCATATGGTTCTGCCCGGTGCGTATGCGGATGCAAAGAAAATTCTGTATGACCTGCATCGCAGCTACGGTGATACAATCGTCATAAGCATCATGAGTCAGTACACACCGATTGGGGAGGCGAAATATCCGATTCTCTCTGAACGTGTTTTGCAGGAAGACTATGAAAGTGTGCTGGATTATGCAGCAGCCATCGGCATTGAAAATGCGTATGTGCAGGAAGGAGAAGCGGCACAGGAAAGCTTTATTCCGGATTTTGACAATACAGGGCTATGAAAAAGTTGACGAGTGACATTTATTTGTAGTATAATAAATCTACTTTTAAATTTGCAGAAGCAGGAAAGAGGGAAATATATGATTATCGGTACAACGAAAGAGTTAAAGAACCATGAATACCGTGTAGGTCTGATTCCGGACAATGCTGCGGTTTTTGTAGCTGAAGGGCATACCGTATATGTGGAAACCGGCGCCGGCGAAGGGGCAGGTTTTACGGATGAAATGTACAAAGAAGCAGGTGCGATTGTTTTAAATACACCGGCAGAAGTATATGAAAAGTCGGATATGATTATCAAGGTTAAGGAGCCGGAACCATGTGAGTACGGTTTCCTGAAAGAAAATCAGATACTGTTTACGTATTTGCATCTTGCACCAAATCCGGGGCTCGGTGAAGTTCTGATGAGCCGTGGCGTGAAGGCGGTAGCTTATGAAACTATTACGGATGCGGACGGCAATTTGCCATGTTTGCGTCCGATGAGCCAGATTGCAGGCAGACTCAGTATCCAGGAAGGTGCAAAATATCTGGAACGCAGTTTTGGCGGCAGAGGTATTCTGCTCGGCGGTGTTCCGGGTGTGGAAAGAGGTAAAATTGTGATTGTCGGCGGTGGTGTTGCCGGTGCCTATGCGGCAAAGGCGGCTGTGGGCAGCGATGCGCAGGTTACGCTTTTGGATATTGATTTGAACCGTCTGTCCTATCTGGAAGATGTGTTTGGTGCTTCGGTAACCACGCTTTACAGCACGGAAGCCAACATCAGAAAATCTCTTGCAAAGGCGGATCTGGTCATCGGATCTGTACTGATTCCGGGCGGTAAGACGCCGAAGCTGATTCGGAAAGAGCATTTGAAGCTGATGAAGAAGGGTAGCGTAATTGTAGATATTGCCATTGACCAGGGTGGCTGCTGCGAGTCTTCTCATGTAACAACGCATGACAATCCGGTGTTTATCGAGGAAGGTATCGTGCATTACTGTGTCGGCAATATGCCGGGCGCAGTGCCGTATACCTCTACGGTTGCGCTTTCGAATACAACCTTCCGTCATGCGCGCGCTATGGCAAATCTCGGTTTTGAAGCAGCGGTTGCTAAGGATGAAGGTTTGCGCAATGGTGTCAATATTTACAAACACTGCTGCACGAACAAAAATGTTGCAGATGCTCTCGGTTATGCATATACGGATATAGAAACCATAATGTAAAAGTTAAAGCTCGATGACTTATCTGTCATCGAGCTTTTTTATGCTTAAATCTTTAATTACCTCACCGGCTAAAATCAGACCGGCGACGGATGGGACAAAGGATAAGCTGCCCGGCGTTTGCCTTTTTTGCGGTGCGCGTGTGCTTTCTTCTTCAAAGCAGAGCGGCGTCTGCGGCGATTCGGGGGAGAAGACAACCTTCAACTTGTGGATGCCTCTTGTTTTGAGTTCGCGTCGCATAACCTTGGCAAGCGGACACATTGTTGTTTTGTAAATATCCGTTACCGTAAATGCGGTCGCATCTGATTTGTTGCCGGCACCCATACAGCTGATGATGGGGACATTGGTGGCGTTTGCGCGTTCGATAAGCAACAGTTTTGCAGAAACCATATCTACGGCATCCACAATGTAATCGTAGCGCTCAAACGGAAAGTCATCTGCAGTTTCCTTGGTATAAAACAGATTGTACGCACCGACCTGTGCATCGGGATTGATATCAAGAATACGCTCTGCCATCACATCTGTTTTGAATTTACCGATGGTCGAGTGAAGGGCAATGAGCTGACGATTGATGTTGGATTCGGAAATGACATCGCCGTCAAATAAATCCAAAGCGCCGATTCCGGCGCGTGCCAACGCCTCAGCGGCGTGACCGCCGACACCGCCGATGCCGAACACGGCAACACGGCTTTTATTTAGCTTTTCAACTCCGTCTATGCCTAAAAGCATGGCGGTACGGATTTCCTGTTTGCGCAATTTTATCACCTGCTTGCTTAGTATCAATTCTATTTTACCATAAAAAAAACAGAGAGAAAAGTCTTTTTTTGCGAGGGCTTTAAATTGACACTTATGGCAGGATATGATAAAATTATACAAGTTTTACACAGATGGGTTGTCGGTTTTTATACGACAAAAAACGGAGGTAGAAAATGCTTTATATCGGCTGTCATTTGTCGGCGTCCAATGGGTATTTACATATGGGAAAAACGGCGACGGAAATTGATGCAAACACATTTCAGTTTTTCACGCGCAATCCGCGCGGCGGCAATGCAAAAGTATTTGATGCGCAGGATGCGGCTGCGCTGAATGCGTATATGAAGGAAAACGGCATTC
>JAZSGM010000092.1:0-6963 GCA_045532715.1 Clostridia bacterium | reverse complement strand
TGCGGCGACACGGAAAAGAATGCGGATTTTATAATAAAGAAGTGCTGCGGACTTCGCGTGTTTGAAGACAACGAGGAGAAGATGAATTTGTCGCTTGCTGACATCGGCGGCAGCTTGTTAATCGTGCCGAATTTTACATTGTATGCCGACTGCAAAAAGGGTTTTCGGCCGGGATTTTCGGACGCGGCACCGCCTGCGGAGGCTGAAAGACTGTATAATTATGTGGTTGAAGGCTGCAGACAGAGCGGTATTCCGGTCGAAACAGGAAGCTTCGGCGCGGATATGAAGGTTGAACTTTTAAACGATGGGCCAATCACACTTTTAATTGAAAATGAAGGGTAAAAATTGTTGACATACCAACTCTTTGGTGGTATTATATATAAGATATAATGCATAAATTTGTGCATTGTTTGAGCTATATAAGTTGGAGGGTCAGGAAATGAAAGAGTTTAATGTAGCGGTTGTCGGCGCAACCGGCATGGTAGGACAGAGATTTATTACGCTGTTAAATGAGCATCCGTGGTTCCATATCAAGGTGCTTGCAGCGAGCGCACGTTCTGCCGGCAAAACCTATGAAGAAGCAGTAAGCGGCAGATGGGCAATGAGCACCGAGATGCCGGAAAAGGTGAAAAAACTGGTTGTGAAAGACGCCGTAGCTGATAAAGAAGAAATTGCAAAGGAAGTTGATTTCATCTTCTGCGCAGTCGATATGAAGAAAGACGAAATCCGCGCACTGGAGGAAGCTTATGCAAAATTAGAGTGCCCGGTAATTTCCAATAACTCCGCACACCGTCATACAGATGATGTGCCGATGATTATTCCGGAAATCAATCCGGAGCACGCCGAGATTATCGAAGCGCAGAAAAAGCGCCTTGGTACAAAGCGCGGCTTTATCGCAGTTAAGTCGAACTGCTCACTCCAGAGCTATGTTCCGGCGCTGCATCCGCTGAAGAAATACGGCATTAAGGACGTTGTTGCTTGTACATATCAGGCAATCTCCGGTGCAGGTAAAACATTAGAAAGATGGCCGCAAATCCTTGGCAATGTCATTCCGTACATCGGTGGTGAGGAAGAGAAGAGTGAAGTGGAACCGATGAAGATCTGGGGCACAATGCAGGACGGCAAGATTGTCGATGCAACCGAGCCGAGAATCACAGCGCAGTGCCTGAGAGTACCGGTGTCCGACGGTCACACCGCTGCAGTGTTTGTATCTTTTGAAAACAAACCGTCCATCGATGAAATTAAGAAAGCATGGGCTGCGTTTGCAGGTGAGCCGCAGTCGCTTGAGCTTCCGAGCGCACCGAAGCAGTTCTTAAACTACTTTGAAGAAAACGACAGACCGCAGGCAAAGCTGGACAGAAACCTTGAAGGCGGTATGGCTGTCAGCGTAGGTCGTTTAAGAGAAGACAAGATTTACGACTACAAATTCGTTTGCCTTTCCCATAATACGCTCCGTGGCGCAGCCGGCGGTGCAGTATTGATGGCTGAGCTTTTGGCAGCGAAGGGCTATTTGGATTAATAGCCAGCTTAATACAGGCATATATTGATATACATCCATTCTATCTGAAAGGAAGTTTCGAATATGAAGAAGACAATTTTTACCGGTTCCGGTGTTGCGATTGTTACGCCGTTTAATGAAAACGGTGTTGATTTCGATAAGCTCGGCGAAATGCTGGATTGGCATGTAAGTGAGGGCACGGACGCGATTATCATTTGCGGTTCTACCGGTGAGCCGTCCACTATGCCGGATGAAGAGCATATCAGCGTAATTGAGTATGCAGTTAAGAAGATTGCCGGCAGAATTCCGGTAATCGCAGGTACGGGCTCGAATGAAACTGTACATGCAATCAAGCTGTCCAAGGCAGCTGAAAAGGCTGGCTGTGACGGTGTTTTGGTTGTAACGCCTTACTACAACAAGGCAACACAGAAGGGACTTTATCTGCATTACAAGGCAATTGCTGAGAGCATCAATATTCCGATTATTATGTACAATGTGCCGGCACGTACGAATGTGTCCATTTCCCTGGATACGCTCGAAAAGCTTGCAAAGATTGACAATATCGTTGCGCTTAAGGAAGCCAGCGGCGATATTGCATACCTTTCGCATGTTGCGGCACGTGTGCCGGAGCTTGCCATCTATTCCGGTAATGACGATATGATTATTCCGGCAATGTCGGTTGGTGGCGTCGGTGTAATTTCCGTTGTAGCCAATGTGATGCCGAAATACACACATGAAATGTGCAAAAACTATCTGGAGGGCAAGGTAAAGGAAGCTGCAAAGATGCAGCTGGACATCATGAATCTCGTAGATAAGCTCTTTATTGAAGTGAACCCGATTCCGGTAAAGACGGCGCTGAATCTGATGGGCTGGAAGGTTGGCCATTTGCGTATGCCGCTTTGCGAGATGGAAGAAGCCAATGAAAAGAAGCTTCGCGATGCACTTGCAAGCCACGGATTATTAAAGTAATTGGAGAAGATACCTATGACAAGAATTATGCTCAGTGGCTGTAACGGCAAAATGGGTAGAGTCATTGACCGCATGGTCAGTGAACGTGACGATGTGAAGATCGTTTGCGGTATTGATATCAACGACGTACAAAACAGCGATTATCCAGTGTTTACCTCGCCGGCAAAATGCACTTGCGAATGTGATGTGATTATCGATTTTTCGCACCCGAATTCGCTCGAAGGTATTTTGAACTATGCAACCGAAAACAAGGTAGCAGCGGTGATTTGTACTACTGGCCTTACACAGGCGCAAAAGGATAGCATGGTGGAAGCATCGAAGGTGACACCGGTTTTCTTTTCTGCAAATATGAGCCTCGGTGTGAATTTGCTGATTGATTTGGCGAAGCGTGCTGCAAAGCTTTTGGAAGGCAGCTTTGATATTGAAATTGTGGAAAAGCATCACAACCAGAAAATTGATGCGCCGAGTGGCACAGCGCTTGCCATTGCCGATGCAATCGGCGATGTGCTTGAGCAGAAGCCGGCATATACCTATGACCGCCATTCTGTGCGTAAAAAGCGCGGCAAGGACGAAATCGGTATCCATGCGGTGCGCGGCGGCACGATTGTCGGCGAGCATGAAATTATTTTCGCCGGCGCAGATGAAGTGATTGAATTAAAGCACCATGCTGCATCAAAGGAGATTTTTGCGGTTGGTGCGCTGAAGGCTGCAATTTTCTTAAAAGACAAAGCACCGGGCATGTACAGCATGACGGATTTGGTTGCAGAGATATAAATACCAAGGGTGCAGTGTGCAATCGCTGCACCTTTTTTACACGAAGGGAGTGTTTTTATGCGTAATCAGGCGGATGAACAATTGGTAATATTGGAGCAGGCGCTCAAGGAGAAGGCCTTGTGTGCGGTCAACCGTGATATGATTGATTATCTTTCTATTTACGGTTATCCCGTTGCAATAACGAAAAATTTAGTGGCGTTGTGTAATGTGTATGATTTTGTGCCGGACGGTATTAAAATTGTGCGTACGCAGGACATTACGGAAGCATTTTGCGGAGAAGCGGAGGCGTTTAATGACAAAATTGTCAAAGCCGAAAATGTTGCTCTGGATTTGTCTGCGCCGCAGGTGAACCTGGAAAGCATGAAAACGCTGTGCGCGGATTTATGCAGGCAGGAAAAAATTGTTGCCATTAATTGTGAAGGCTACGAGGAAAGTCAGTTTTACATCGGTAAAATTGTTGCGGCGGAGGATAAGCAGGCGCAGGTGCTTTGCTTTGACGGTCTTGGTGTTTGGGATAAAAAGCCGGTAAGTCTTTCCTATAAACAAATGACCTGTATCGGTATCGGCTCACATTATGTGGAAACAATATCGAAGTATTTAAAGTGAGGCGGATTTGCTATGCTGCGGGATAACAGATATGAGAATATGACGTATATGCTATGTGGAAAGCATGGCTTGAAATTGCCCCGGCTTTCCTTGGGCTTCTGGAATGGCTTCGGCTGCATGGACAGTCGGGAAAATATGGTGGACATTCTGGTAACGGCGCTCAATCAGGGAATTACCTATTTTGATCTGGCAAACACGTACGGCAGACCGCGTTTCGGCTCTGCGGAGGAAAATCTCGGTGATATTTTGAACAAAGAGCTTGCAGGGCATCGTGATGAAATTGTGATTGCGACTAAGGCGGGCTATGGCTTTAAAGAAGGGCCTTACGGCAGTGGCGGCAGTCGCAAGCATCTTATGCAAAACATAGATGGAAGCTTAAAGCGCCTCGGGCTGGATTATGTAGACATTTTCTATTCTCATCGTTTTGATCCTGAGGTTCCGCTGGAAGAAACGGCCTGCGCACTTGCAGACATTGTGCGGGCAGGGAAGGCGCTTTATATCGGTATTTCGAATTATGATGCGGAACAGACGCGCCGCATACATGCATTGTTAAATGCGCAGGGTGTGCCCTGTATTGTACATCAGCTGCGCTATAACCTGTTTACCCGAAACGCAGAAGCTGGATTGTTTGATGCAATTACAGAATGCGGCATGGGCGCAGTTGCATTTTCACCGCTGTCGCAGGGCATATTGTCTGATAAGTATTTGAACGGCATTGCTAAAGGCAGTCGGGCTTCGATTTCTTACTCTACCTTAAAAGAGAAGGATATTACGCCGGAGAAAATAGAGATGGTGCTTAAGCTGAATGCGATTGCAAAGGAGCGCGGCGAAAGCCTTGCACAGATGGCGATTGCGTGGGTAATGCAGCATCCGGCAGTTACAACGGTGCTCATGGGGGCAAGCCGACCGGAGCAAATTCTGGAAAACTGCAGTGTGTTGCAAGCTGAAAAATTCACAAAAGAACAGCTTTTAAGCATTGAAAACGCCCTGAAATGAGAAAAAGTCTAAAAAAACATGCATTTTTGAAAAATTTTTCTTGCTTTTTATGAATGTATGTGTTAAACTATCATAGTGATTTATCAAGGATATGGAGGTGAATGAATTGCCGAACATTAAATCTGCAAAGAAGAGAGTTAAGGTTATTAAGACAAAATCTTTGAGAAATCAGATGATTAAGTCTGCACTGAAGACTTACATTAAGAAGTTCGAGACAAGCGTTACAGCCGGTGACAAGGCAGTTGCAACTGAAAACTTCAATCTCGTTGTTAAGAAGATTGACCAAGCTGTTGCAAAGGGCGTTCTCAAAAAGAACACTGCTGCAAGAAAGAAGTCCAGATTGGCTCATGAGCTCAACAAAATCGGTGCGTAACGGACTGTTTTGCGTAAATACACTCTAATGATGAGTGAAAGGTATGTTTATAACATACCTTTTTTGCGTTGAGGGGAGAATTTTATGGGTAAGTATAAAAGATTGGCAATCAATACAATGATTTTTGCGATAGCATCGTTTAGCTCGAAGCTGTTGTCTTTTTTGATGTTGCCGCTATATACCAATATTCTCTCAACAGAGGATTACGGTGTTGTAGATATCGTGCTGCAAACCTGCAATCTTTTAATTCCGCTTGCAAGCGTAGGTATTATCAATGCGATTATTCGTTTTGGCCTTGAGAAAACAGCAGATAAAAAGAGTGTACTGACCATTGGCTGCATTACTTTAATGGGTGGCTTTGCAGTTTTGCTGCTTTTTGCGCCGCTGCTTGCAAAGGTACAGGTGCTTACTGCGTATGTGCCGTATATGTACCTGCTCATACTCATGTCATGTGCGCACGGACTGTTTTCGCAATTTGCACGTGCAATCGGTTATGTGAAATTTTATGCTGTCGACGGCGTTTTATCCACGGTATTAACCATCGGGTTAAATGTTCTGTTTTTGGCTGTGCTTGATATGGGCATAGAAGGATATCTGTTAGCGACTATACTGACAGATATGCTTTGCGCAGTATTGGACTTTCTGTTTGTCCGCATGTACCGCTTTCTGCGAATTAAGCGTGTTACGCGTGCGCTGTGGATTTCGATGCTGGCGTATTGCATTCCCTTAATTCCAAATACGATTTGTACGTGGATTATGTCTATATCCAGTCGCTATATATTGTTAGGTAACTTCGGCGAATCGGAAACCGGTATTTTTGCGGTTGCAAATAAAATTCCTACTATATTAATGATTGTGGCAAATATCTTTTCTGAGGCTTGGCAGATTTCTGCCGTAACGGAAGAGGAGGGGCGCGAAGCGTTCTTTACGAGAATCTGCAGTCTGTACCAGGCGCTTGCGTTTACGGTCGCATCGGGATTGATTCTGTTTTCGCAGCTTGCGGTGCGTATCTTAGCTGCGCCGGATTACTACTCCGCATGGCGCTATATTCCGCCGCTTGTAATCGGTACGACCTTTGGCTGCATAGCGACGTTTCTTGCAAGTATTTATATGATTAACCGCAAAAGTGTATATACATTGATGACGACTGCAATTGCGGCAATGCTGAATATTGCGCTTGGAATTTGCTTTGTTAAAGTGTTTGGCGCTATCGGTGTTGCCTATGCGACGGCAACCAGTTATTTTGTGCAATTTGCCATCCGTGCCGTGCATACGCGAGCTATTGTGAAAATTTCATGGAACATACCGCGTCTGCTTGCAAATGTGATATTGCTTTTAGTGCAGACAATCGTGATGCTGTTGCAGTTTAAAGGCTATTTATTGGTTAGCGCAGTGCTTCTGCTTGCCGTATTTGTGCTGAATGTTAAAGATGTGCTTGTTTTGGTGCGCCAAAAGGTAAAAAAAGGATAAGCCTTTGTGCCATTTGTACACTTTCGTTATTTTGAATGTTGCTTTTTGTCGCTTTGTCGGGCAATTTGCATCAAAATGAAAAAAATGAAAAAAAGTGTTGACAACATAGGGTACTAAGTGTTATACTAATACTCGCCGCTGATGAGACGGAAGTCAAAAAGCAGGGCATTGGACATTGAAAATTAAACAGTGTACGACAAATTACAAGGAACTTGTCAAAGAATTTGAGTAAACGCAGATAATGAAAATTATCGGCGTCCTGACAAAGTAAGTCAGA
>JAZSGM010000140.1:0-2037 GCA_045532715.1 Clostridia bacterium | reverse complement strand
TACTACAGGTACCGCCCTGTCCTCGGAAGGGCGATTCACCACCTTGCCGTTCACCATCAGACGTGTGCTGCCGCCGCCGTCAAGGTTGGCCGAGTGCATAGCGCCGTTGGCGATGAGCTCTGCCGGCATATCCGTAATGTCGGCGCCGGGCGCACCATCGGCGCGGCCATCAAACGTGCTGATCATAATACCGCCGTCGGAGGTCTGCGAAAACGCAGTGCGCGGATGCTTGCCGCTCACACCGGCACCAACTTCAAAGTTGATGTACGGCGCACAGTATTTTACGAGCATCGGAAACGCCACAGTAAAATCAAGCCAATTCGTATTGAATTTGCCGAACATCACACTGCCGTCGTGGTTGATGCCGAAGCCCTCCGTGCACCAGTCTGAGCGCGAAAGCACTCTGCCGTTGTAGATAAAGCCCTCAATCGGTGTGCCGTCCGTATTAAACAGACTTGCGTTTACAACTATATCCGCACCACTTTCTTTCTGCCATTGCGATATAGTCTTTTTTGCGCCGGATGCATACAGGAAACGAACCTTTTTAATTTCATCCGTAGGCACCTTGCAGTGCGTGATGTGCTTATTCTTAATCAGCTCCATTTTCACTCGTCCTTTCAGATACACTGCCTTTTAAAATCTTGTATAAATTTACGCCGGCTTTTGCCCCGAAGAATGTAATTGCCGCCTTTAACATATTGAGCGGCGTTTCTTCGAGTATTAAAAACGCTACTGTGTCACACAGATACGCAAGCCCCACTAATGACACAAATACGATTGCTAATTTGATAAGGCCATTAAAGAATATAGCCTTGTCGAATGCAATGTGCTCGATACCGATTTTTTGATATGTGCCGGTCAGTGTGTTCATCAGCATTGCAATCAGCAATGCCGGAATCAAAATTAAAACCTCGTGTAACATAGAATATTACCTCCAAATCATAAAAAGTCATTTTTGATATTACGCTCGTGATACAACTCGCGTAAGTACTTTGCATCCTCGTCTATTACGCCGTTTGCGATGTGTTTTCTTTCTGTATACGCCTCGTAGTCTTTCAGTTCTGACATCACATGCTGCCACTCATCCTTACTGTGCTGTTGACCGCGCCGACAGCTATTCACGAAACTTAGAATATGCCAGCGCTTATCTTGTGCTTTCGTTTCTTCAAAATCGCGCTTGAACTCCGTTAAGTCCTCCCGAATATCGCCATTTATCGCTCGTCCGACCCATTTAAAAAGCCACTTCCACGGATTGATTTTAATCGGCGAAATCTCAAAGAGCGTGACCGCACTAATGAGCACAAACCCCGGATGCGTTATAAATGCTTTTGCATACTCAATCCAATCCATACTTTCACGCCCCTTTCCGGTGTTAGTTTTGCTTTAGCTCTTGCTCTACATCTGCGCGATACCTTTCCGGTACAGCTGCAAGTGTGATTTTGCCCATTTTCGCCTGCAAAGCGTAAAACTTAACCATTTAAAATCACCTCCGCCAGTTCCAATACTGCCGCCTCGAGCGCTTCGATGCGCTCCTCAGGCGTAATCTCCTCGGCAGGAGCAGTTTCCTTTTCTGCCTGCAATGCCTCCTCTGCTGTCATATCACGGTAAACGCCGTTATCATAAATTCTCTTCATCTGCTTCATGCCCCCATATCGTAATTGTAGAACCTGCGACCATATTTACATCCTTATTTGCTTTGAAGAATTGCAAATGGCTGACATGCTTTCCTGAAGTAATATGGTCTCTGCGCGACAAACAAATTCTTTCCGCCGTCGTGGAGTTCGAAAGACCCTGCAAGCCTTCGATAGGTTGGTCTGTAATCCTTGTTTCCCATCTTCCGTCAGCAACTTCCTTTGTGTGTGCATAAAAACGCTTTGCCGTTGTAGCCGGCAGATTGATGGTTTCATAAAACATGTACCATGCGCCCCCATCCGACGATGCCGCAAGCGCACCTGTTGTCGAGGCTTCCAGATCAAATGTGCCGTAGAATTCAAGCGCAATTTCATCCAGCGGTTTGTCAAACTCGACACGGATGCT
>JAZSGM010000015.1:0-4700 GCA_045532715.1 Clostridia bacterium | reverse complement strand
GGGCCGGCATACAAGAGTATAGCCGTCCCGCCTCCGCCTTGTCTTACAGCAAAATTATCGCTTTTTATGCTGATTGTGACACAAATAAAGCCTCCCTTGCCTAAAGGGAGGTGGCACGGCAACGCCGTGACGGAGGGATTTTCGTTTTCGCTGTTTAAAACCAACGCCGTAGGGACCGGCCTCCCGGACGGTCCGCTTGTGCAAAATTGGCGGGCGATTCACGAATCGCCCATTTACGCAAATATTTTTTGTAAAAAATGTTAAAAAACCACTGCGTTTTTGTTGACACGGATATGGTAATTTGTTACACTTAAAGTATATATGATTATAATGAAAATGCTATGGATCAAAGGGGAGAAAGCAATGAAAAAGTTGTTATGTCTGATTTTGTGTATGTGTCTGATCGGCACGGTTTTGCCGATGGGCGTATTTGCGGCGGAGACGGAGACTGTGCTCTTTGAAGAAGATTTTGAAGACTATGCACCGGGGGAGGACATCCGCGCGAAGGCGGAGACCTTTGGCGAGTGGTCGCAGGCGGTGGCATCTGCGGTTTCGACGATTCAGGCGGCGGAATATGATGCGGCGCACGGTATGAGTGCGTATTATTCCCACAACGGCACGACGAGCGGCGGCCCGCGCCTGCACAAGTGGTTTTATTTTGAGCAAAACCCGACCAACATCACCCTCAGCTACGATGCGAAGGGTGCGGGCGCAGCGGTATCGTCAGCGTTGTATTTTGCGGATGGCACCCATAAAAGCTTTTATTCTGCAGGCAACCTCTCCGGGGAGCATGTGGAGATTGCCATTGATTTCACAAAGGGTGCTTTTGTGGTGTATTCCAACGGCAGCGTTGTAAAAACCGGCAGTTTTTCTGCGCCGGATTATACGTCTGTTGAATTCCGTTTCAATGTAGGTGTAGCACCGGGCAAGAGTGCTTATTTGGACAATGTGAAATTCACAACGACGGATGTAGTTGACCCGATTAAGGCGTCGGATGGCTCAATCGGCATCAGAACACCGGAGGAGATTATGGCACCGTTTGCACAGGTGCCGGCTGCACCGGAGCTTGGCGTGCCGGCAGATAAGGTCAAGCTGTTTACCTATGATGGCTCTCTGAATGCAAACAACGGTATCAACACCGGCTCGGAAGCGCTCTGGACAAAGGTCGCAAAGACCATGTCGGCAATTTTAAACGGTAACAACATCGTTCGTCTGACCAACGACAAGCGTTGTGTACAGTATGGCTCTTTAACGAAAAAGGTAGCTGTCGGCAATAATCCGGGTAAGCTGTATATGGAATATTACACAGTACTTTCCGGCAGCGGTGTGTATGTTGCGCTTTTGTCGGGCAACGGCAACACAACAATTGTCAATACAAGCAAGCAATGCATCACAAAGTCAACGCCGGGTGCGATTGCAGATGGCTGGAATAAGATTACGGCGGAGTTTGATTTGGAAAATTCTGTTTGCCGTTTGTTTGTCAACGGCATAGCGGCAGGGGAGATTGCATTTACGGCGGCGCTGCCGGCAGACAACTATGAGGTTATGCTTTCGGTGGGGGCAACGCTTGCGCCGGCAGATAGCGTGCTTTTGGACAATTTTGTAATGTATCAGGACAATGCAGCCGTGGTTGAGGGCGTAAAATACTATGGCGTGACCGGTACAAACTGGGATATGGTTACGCGGGATATTGTCGTAACCGGGGACAGCTATGTAAGCAATCTGCGCCAGCACCCGAGACTGTATATCAATGACAAGCAGGCGCTTTTAGATAAAATTGCAACAGAACCGCAGGTGAAAAAGTGGTATGACACCTGCAAGTCGAATGCGGATAAGTTCTATGATCAGCCTCTGTTGGTTTACGGATACGAAGGGAGCAGAAATGCGTCCGGCGTACTCCACGAAGTTGCCGACCGACTGATGGCATGGGGTATTGCATACATGGTGGAAGGCGACGAAAAGTACGTTTTGCGCGGTCTTGAGGAAATCCGCAATGCGGGCAATTTCCCGGACTGGTCGAACTCTGCGCCGATTCTGCCGTCGGGCATCATGATCGGTTTTGCGTGCTTCTATGACTGGTGCTACGATTCGGCGACATTTACGCCGGAAGTGAAGGCGGAAATCGTACAGGTTGTCAAAGATAAGGCACTCTGGCAGTTTGTGCGCTCGTATGACGGCGTAATCACTGTGGAAATTGCAAACGGTACAAGCAACAGAACCACTGTTGCCAATACGGTAAGTGCCGCAATGGCGATTGCGATGGCAGACGAAGAGCCGCAGCTTGCGCAAAAGCTGATGGATGGGGCGGTAAAGAGTGTCAAGCAAGCCGTGCTTGCCTACAGCCCGGACGGCGCATTTGCCGAGGGTACATCGTATTGGAACTATGCAAATACACATATGTATGACTTCCTTATTGAAATGCAGGGCGCAGTGGTGGATACATATGTGCTGCCGGAGGATATACAGTGGTATTATGAAAGCGAACAGCTTTTGAATACGCCGAAGTACTGGGCATATATGCACGGACCTGCCGGCAACTTTGACTATGGTGATTCTTCGCCGGGCTTTTCCAAGGCGGAGCAGATTTTCTGGATTTCGCAGACGCGCAACCAACCGTTCTACAGCTGGTATCTGATGCGCACGATGCAGCGCAATAAAGCTGACTTTACAACAGAGCAGTCCGTCTTCTACTTCGACCCGGGCTTTGCATATTACAACGACGGTACAATGCCGCTCGATAAAACCTTTAATGCGTCCGACCTGGCGCAGGTAGCAAGTATGCGCTCGTCCTGGACAGCGGAAAATGCACTTTATGCGGCAATTCAGGGTGGTGATAACAAAACGGGACATATGGCAAAGTCGCTTGGTACGTTTGTGCTTGATGCAAACGGCAAGCGCTTTGTAAAGCAAATTGGTCACGTGGACTACTCAGCGCTGTATGATGCGGATTTGTATTATATGGAGCGCGCGGAGGGCAACAATACGATTCTTGCCAACCCGGGCGAGGATATTGATCAGATTCCGAGCGCTGTTGCGCGCTTTGTTGCGCACGGTGAGGCAGAAAATGAAGCGTTTACCGTCCTGGATATGACGGAGACCAACGATGCATTTACCGATGCAAAACGTGGTATGTTTATGACCAAAGGCCGAAATTCAATTATTCTGCAGGATGAAATTCAAACCAATACACCGTCTGAAATCTGGTGGTTTGCACATACAGATGCAGAGCTTACCCTCATCGATGGCGGCAAGGGTGCAATTATGGACGTTTCCGGCGAAAAGATGGTTGCACGCATTACAAGCGGACCTGCCGATGCGGTATTTACCGTGATGGATGCGAAACCGCTACCGACTTCTCCGATTGCACCGGATGAAGTTTATGTGGATAGCAAAAAGCTTGCGATTCATATGCAGAATGTATCGGATATCACCCTATCGGTGGAATTTGTGCCACTACGCAAGGGCGAAGGCATTCCGACAAGCTTTACGGCTGTAACGCCGATTGCAGACTGGTCCGTTTCGGACAATACAATTCCGGCAAAGCGGCAGGCAGGCGATGCACTTGTGATGCTAAACGGAAGTCCGAGCGTGCTTGCGTATGAAGAAAAGTTTGTTTGGGATACAAAGGATGAAACAGTTATGCCGTTTATGCAGGATGGCGCATTGTATGTACCGGCTGCACGTGCTTGCGATTTGGTTTATGCAAAAACTGCACTTACGGAAAACAGCATCAGCATTACGAGAAATGCCGTAACCACAACCATTACGGAAGGCGTTGTTACCAAAAACGGCGTGTTGTATGTGCCGGCAACTGCGCTTGCAGAGGCGCTCGGTATGCACTTGCGCACAGAGGAAAACGGTCTTTATGTATTTGCCGATAAGCTTCCGGTATATACCGAGGCAGCAAAGCAGGCGATATATAATGAATTAAACACCAATGTGTTTGTTAATGGCAGACACTTTGAAGCATTCAGCACAGAAAAGACGGTATACTATATTCCGTTTGACGAGGTGATGCCACCGGTGCGCGTATCGAGCGGCGAAGCGGTAACGAAAACAGCGCAGCAGGCAAGCTTTGTTTTAAACGGCACAACCTATACCTTCCACCGCGTGGATGTCAACGATGTAGTTTCGAAATATAACACAGTGCTGGGCAAAATCGTTTCGTCGGACAAACCGATGGGTACAAGCTATATCCCTGCGCAGATGACGGATGGCAATATGAGCACCAGCGCTGCTGTTAAGTCAACAACGGAGAAAAACGTGACCTTTACATTCGAACTGGATACACCGCATTACATGAAAGAGTTTGTCCTGACGGATATGCGTGATGCCGCAGGCTCGGTTATGGAAAAAGTGGTCTATAGCGTCCGCCTGGAGGACGGCACCTGGGTAGAGGCCGGCACGATTGAAAATCTGGATGCGGCAGAGACCAAAAGCAAGCGCAGAACCAATGAAACAATATGCAGCGTCGATGCACCGGTCACAGCCGTGCGCTTCTATATGGAAAATACAGACGATTATCTCAACAGACTCCATATCTATGAATTCGAAGCCATCGGCGTGGAAATCACAGAAGCTGTATTTACACCGGAAACGAAAACAACCTACGCACTGCAGAGCGATGCATATACCTTTACAACCGAAATTACGGCAGCGCCGGAGAGCGGCTACCTCGTTTGTGTGCTCTATGACGGTAC
>JAZSGM010000098.1:0-7486 GCA_045532715.1 Clostridia bacterium | reverse complement strand
CTGTAATATTCAAATCATCATTTGCCAAAAGATTAAGCGCATGCGATATGCGTATACTCGCTACCAAGTCACCAAACGACAAATTGGCCTTCTTGAGCGCACGGCGCACCCATGCTTCACTGAGACCGAACTGTTTACACGCAGAGCGAAGTGTCATCTCCTCGAGCGCATGGCTCGAGATGTACTCGATCAATCCGCGCAGCACCACACTGCCGTCCACACGCACGGCTGCCTCTCCCTTTGTTCTCAAATATGCGCCGAGCATCGCATTGTATAAGCCGCGAATCTCATAAACACTCAGCGATTCTGCCGCTCTGCAAAGCAAGCTTTCCAGATATCCCACCACCGACGGCTCCAACACACATTTCACATTCTGTGCACACTGTACACGATAAGTGTTATAAAAGCTTTCGCTGATACTGTAGGAAAACATCAAAACCCACGCCTTGCAATCCTTCGATGGCAAAAACTGATGCAATCGGTACGGCAGCACCATCGCAACCTCACCCGGCTGAAGCATCACCGTGCCATCATCATACAAAACGGTCAGGCTACCCTCAAACAAATATACAAATTCCAGCTCGGGATTGATGTGCATTTCACACTGCAGATTTTCCGGTCCGCGTATTAACATATACTCTCCGCCTGCGCGCATATAGTCACCTTCCGCTCATTTTTGTCATTTTCTGTCCACTATTTTATAGTAAATGTCTTGTTTTGTAAAGTACATAAATGATAAAATTTCCATAGGGGTGAAAAATATGTCCTATGCATTATTGCTTCTCGTCACCATTCTGAGCGGAACGATGACCGTGCTGCAAAAGAGCCTGCAAAAAGGATTGCCGTTAGACTTTTCCAACTTTACGTTTTACAACTTCGTCAACGCAGCATTCGGCAGTATTTTTCTGCTGATTGCCTGCAGATTTCAACCGCAATTCAACACAACAACGATTTTGTACGCACTCGTTTACACCGCAGTCGTCTTTACCAGTTTAGTGGCGACGATACTGTTTTTATCCGAAAATCCTGTTTTGCTTCTTAATTTAAGCACCACAGCGGGTTCTCTGATTCCCTCCGCACTGGTCGGAACTCTTGTATTCAAAGAGCCATGCACGGTAAACCTCGTTCTATCTGTGTTGCTGATGCTTACCGCACTTATATTGCCGTATATCAAAACAAGCAATAAACAATTTAACCCCAAAACCGCGCTGTTCTGTTTTCTTCTTTTTGCAGACGGCGGCGCAAATGTAATTCTCATTAAATTCTTCTCCGCAACCGGCGCACACGCAGAATCCATGTTCTTTTTAACCAATCTGTTTTTAGTCGTCATCTGCGGCGCAATTCTTTTAATTTCAAGAATTGTAGCAAAACAGAACTGCAAAGGTTTTACTTTCAAGCAATACGCAAATATAGGCACCGTTACCTGCCTTTCCAATATTGTTTCCGTATTGACGGCATACATTCTTGCAAGCATGGCTATTTCAACCTTTACAGTTTTAAATTCGTCCTTGTTGTTGCTCCTTGGTGCACTCATTTCCGTATTTATATTCAAAGAGAAAAGCACCCTCACAAACAATATCGCACTTCTGCTTGCAATCGCCGCTGTTGTATTGAGCATATAAAAAAAGGTGTTTTCACACCTTTTTTCTTTATGCCTCCGGCAAAATCCAGCCGTATTCTTCGATGACTACATTGTGTTTACCCAGCGTTGACGGCGGCATCAGATCCGCTCGCACCTCGCGGTCGGACACGCACCAGCTCTCACCGTCATTTACCGAAAGTTTCAGCTTCATCGGGCGGATTTTGTCCAGTCCCAACTCGTCAATATGCAGTTCAAACTTCAAATGCAGTCCGGCATCACGCAGCACTTCCATATTTCTGTATTTCTCCAGTATTTCTTTTTTGCGCTCGTGCGTAATCTGCCAGTAAAGATAGTCGTTATAATCCAGATGCATAAACCCATCTTTGTTAAAGCGCAGCTGCGGGTCTGCAGTAAACAAGCGGTATTCCGGACAGACTAAAATTTGTGCGTTTTCGTCTGTACTGTAAAGCTCCAAATACAGCTTTTCACCCTCATAAGACATTCTGAACCTATGCTTACCGCTCTCACCAATGCTTTCCCATGGTGCTGCTTCAAGCTTGCCCCGTGGCATACGGTAGCGCTTCAGGTCCGGATAGTCCTCTTCACCGTCATAGTACGCCAGTGCGCTCTTGCCTTCTGCAAGGCGGGCTTCCACAATCGGAAATTCCGTTTCTAAAATGGTTTTCAGTTGTGCAATTCTGTTTTCAAGCTTCTCCGGGAAGAATTTAAAGCCCTCCGCCTCGGAATGATAGCCGAGGCTCGCACAGGCATTACAAAGCGGAATCATTGCCGCACTGTTTTCCATTTCCGCCTCTACAATTTCGCGCATTCTTGCAAGAATTGCATTGGCATCGCCAATGCCGCGCCCCAAATCATCACGCAGCTGATAAAACTCTAAAATACGGTTGCCGCCTTCAAACAAAAGACCGATTGCCCGCGCAACTGCAAGCTGCTCTGTTTCTTCGGCGTGCGCACTTTCCATATCGGCAAGCAGGCTGACACCTGCACTCCAATCCTTCGCCATACGACTGCACAGAATTTGTGCTTCTTCAAGTGTGTGCGCACTGCACAGCGCATCGCAGATTCTATCGCCATCCATCGGGTCCACAAGCTGCCACGTACGCGCCGGTGCGAAATTTTTCGGTAAAAGCGCAAGCTGCCACACCACACTGTCGTGCATCGGGCCGTAATAGCTGAACATAATATTTAACGGATAGTTTCTGTAGCCACTTTCAAACAGCTTCCATGCTGCTGCAACGGTTTTCGCTCTCGTCTTGCCGAAATAAATACCTGCAACCCGCTCCAAAAATGCGTCTTTATCCTCAAAATCCTCTAAAAACGATGCCTCATTTGCCGCTTTGCTCATCAGCGACGGGTAGTTACCGAAATACCAGCACTGCATTACGCCGCTCACACCGCACGCAAACGCACCTTTATATTTATCAAACACAATCCCCGGCACCGGCACATACGGCACAGTTGCAATCTCGTGTGAGCAACAAACCTGCATTTTTGCAAACACCGGCTTCCCCTGAAGCCTTGCGCGTTTTGCCGTTTCCACAAACATCTCACTCGGTCCCGGATAGGACATCCAATAGTCTGTACTGATTCTGTTCTTGCCAAGCTGTTCTTCGACGCCGGCATCCTCAAAATTCTGCATCAGCATCACATCACGCGGTGCCGCATCAACATAATCGCGGATATTGTCCAGGCTCCAGACGCGGTGTCCGTATGTCCAGCTGACAGTTTCAAAGTCAGGATTGACTTCTCTTGCACCACTGCGGAGCGCTTCAATGGCAATCGCCAGAATTTCACCCGGCTTTTTATCACCGCAGCGCGGGCAGGTGCTATGCACCATTGGTTCATCAAATTCCTCTTTCCCGACGATGACCGACGCGCATGAGGTCGGACGCTCACCGTAGGTGATGGAGATAAAGCCACGCAGCTTCGGATACAGCTCACAAAGCTTTCTGCCCGCTTCATAGCAGTACGCCTTACCCATTTCACTTTCGCAGCAAAACAGGGGGTTTCCGTTATAACCGACATCCCCACCGACAATTTCCGGATACTTTTTGGCAAGCTCCGGTGTCAGCGCAACCGGCTCGATGGCAAATACATATACCCCGATGCCGTACCGGCGGCACTTTTCAATCACACGGTTTAGCTTCAACATTCTCTTTTCATAGCCTGTGCCGTATTCCGGGATAATTTCCGACGGCAAAATATCAGAAAACCTCGTATAAATCCAGACGCCGTTTGAGCCTTCGTGCATCAAACGGTTTAAATATTCCTCCGGGTAATAATCCATATCGTCCGAAAGCTCATCCCCATACTTCGGTGGGCGGTTGATCGGGCTGAAGAAACAGCGCGTAATTCTTGAGCGCACAAACGGTTTTTTCCTGATTGTGCCCGGTTTCAAAAACGCATTCTCACTACGGCGCAATTCATCCTCTAAATATACCAGCGCACGGCGAATCCCCTCCGTATCGTTTGCGGTAATCACAATTTTTTCGGCAGTAATTTCAATGCTGTATGCCTCAAAGCATTCCGTTTCGCCCACTTCAAGGTAAATCGGAAATACATTTCCGCCGATGCGATACACCTTTAAAAACAATGTAAAATCATCATACATCGTCTGCAAAAGGCCGTCAGGATCATCAGCAAATTTTTTCGCAACATACAGTCCGTGCACATCCACCTCGCCGGGTGCAATGGCTCTCTTGCCATAATAATCCGGCGCAGCCTTGTGCAGCGGCTGTTTCAATTCCTCAATAAAGCGCAGCTCCGGCTGAATGGTAAAATAAGGGTCTGTCAATACAGTTCTTTTCATTTCTGCCTCACCTCAATTTTAGCTATACCTACATTAAACAGCAAAACAATCCTAAAAACAATACACAATCGTAAATTTTTTTTGCATAATCTTTCGCATATGTAAAAAAAGATACATTCGCAGAAGAGCGAATGCATCTTTAAACTGTTTAATCCTTCTTATTCTTCTTAAACTTGTTCATCATATCGAAGAACTTGCTTTTTTCCTTATGATTTCCGTTGTCCATGCCTTCAAATTCACGCAAAATCTCCTTTTGCTTGCTCGAAAGCCCGCGCGGAACCTCCACAATGACCTTCACATACTGATCACCACGGCCTTTGGAACGCAAATACGGAATACCCTTGCCCTTGAATTTAAACACGGTGCCGCTCTGCGTGCCTTCCGCAATTTTATATTCCACTTCGCCATCTAAGGTTGGTACGCGAATGGTGTCGCCGAGCGCTGCTGAAACAAACGAAATCGGAATTTCAAACGAAACGTCTGCACCGTGACGCTCAAACAGCTCATGCTTTTGTACGGTAACCGTAATATACAAATCTCCGCTCGGACCGCCCTTGCTTCCGCTGCAGCCCTCGCCTCTGAGCGAAATGGTCTGCCCGTTATCAATGCCGGCAGGTACATTCACACTAATCGTACGGCGCACCTTCTTCTGACCGGTACCACTACAGTCCGGACACGGATTCGGAATGGTCTGCCCACTGCCGCCGCAATGCTGACATGTCGCCGTAGACTGGAAATTACCGAACGGTGTGCGCTGTGTGGTGCGGATTTGTCCCGTACCGCCGCAGACGGAGCATTTTACCGGCTGCGTACCTTTCTTTGCACCGCTGCCGGAGCAGCTTGTACACGTTTCCGTACGTACAACCGCAATATCCTTCGTTACACCGAAGGCAGCTTCCTCAAAGGTAATAACCATACTCTGCTGTACGTCTCTGCCCTTTTTCGGACCGTTGCGTCGCTGGCTTTGCGCACCGCCGAAGCCGCCACCGAAGAAGGATTCAAATATGTCACCCATATCAAAGCCACCGAAACCGCCGCCGTAGCCTGCGCCGCCGGCACCGTAGTTCGGATCAACACCCGCGTGGCCGAACTGGTCATAACGCGCACGCTTTTCCGGGTCCTTTAAGACATCGTATGCCTCATTGACCTCTTTGAATTTTTCCTCTGCCTCGGCTTCTTTACCCGGATTCAAGTCCGGATGGCATTTCTTTGCCGCATTTCTGTATGCTTTTTTAATTTCATCGTCAGAAGCGCCCTTCTTTACACCAAGCACTTCATAATAATCACGCTTGTCAGCCATACATCTCTCTCCCCCGATGCGCAATCGCGCACCGTCTGTGCCTGTCTAATGCACTTATTCTAACACAGAAGTAAGGTTTTGCGCAATAAAAGCGCAAAACCTTTAACATTCTGTTCACGATTTTCAAGCTTATTTATCGTCGTCTACAACGGTGTAATCCGCATCTACGGTCGAGTCATTGCCCGCTGCGCCCGGGTTTGCACCCATGTTCGGATCGCCCTGCGGTGCTGCCTGTGCATACACCTTCTGTGCGATTTCATTAAACTTTGCCGTCAGCGCTTCTGTTGCACTCTTCATCGACTCAACATTGTTGGAAGCGATTGCATCCTTGGTCGCCTGAATCTTTGCTTCCACATCAGACTTATCTGCAGCATCAATCTTATCGCCAAGCTCACCGAGTGCCTTTTCGCACTGATAAACCATAGAATCTGCCTGGTTGCGCACCTCAGCCTCTTCCTTCTTCGCCTTATCCTCAGCAGCAAACTTCTCTGCTTCCTTTACTGCCTTATCGATTTCCTCATCGGAAAGGTTCGAGCTTGCCGTAATGGTGATATCCTGCTCATTGCCCGTGCCCAAATCCTTTGCACTTACATGTACGATACCGTTACGGTCAATATCAAATTTAACCTCAATCTGCGGTACACCGCGCGGTGCCGGCGGGATATCGTTTAAGTTAAAGCGACCGAGTGTTTTGTTGTAAGCCGCCATATCACGCTCACCCTGCAGCACGTGAATTTCTACGCTGGTCTGGTTATCTGCAGATGTAGAGAATACCTGTGTCTTCTGCTCCGGAATGGTTGTGTTTCTCTCAATCAGCTTTGTGCAAACGCCGCCGAGGGTTTCAATACCCAAAGAAAGCGGAGTTACGTCGAGCAGGAGCAGGTCCTTTACATCGCCGCCGAGCACGCCACCCTGAATTGCAGCACCAATAGCTACGCATTCGTCCGGGTTGATGCCGTTATCCGGCTCCTTGCCCGTGATGCGCTTTACAGCTTCCTGTACGGCAGGAATTCTGGAAGAACCGCCCACCATCAACACCTTATGAATATCGGATGCGCTCAGACCTGCATCACTCAGGGCCTGTCTTGTCGGCTCCATTGTCTTTTCAACCAGATCCGCTGTCAGCTCATCAAACTTCGCGCGGGTTAAGGTGACATCCAGATGCTTCGGACCGGTTGCATCTGCTGTGATAAACGGCAGGTTGATGTTCGAGCTCATCACGCCGGAAAGCTCAATCTTTGCCTTTTCTGCCGCTTCCTTTAAGCGCTGCATTGCCATCTTATCCATAGAAAGGTCAATACCGGAATCCTTCTTGAATTCAGCCACGAGATAGTTCATCACGCGCTCGTCAAAGTCATCGCCGCCGAGACGGTTGTTACCGCTGGTTGCAAGCACTTCGAATGTACCGTCACCGATTTCAAGGATGGATACGTCGAACGTACCGCCGCCGAGGTCATATACCATAATCTTCTGGTCGATATCACTGCCCATACCGTATGCAAGTGCGGCCGCCGTCGGCTCGTTGATAATACGAAGCACCTCAAGGCCTGCAATCTTACCTGCATCCTTCGTTGCCTGACGCTGCGCGTCACTAAAGTATGCCGGCACAGTAATCACCGCCTGGCTGACAGTTTCGCCGAGATATCTCTCTGCATCTGCCTTCAGCGTCTGCAGCACCATTGCGCTGATTTCAGTCGGTGTATAGTTCTTGCCGCCGAGAGATACCTTTCTGTCTGTACCCATATCTCTCTTAATCGAAATGATTGTGTCGTCC
>JAZSGM010000083.1:0-3947 GCA_045532715.1 Clostridia bacterium | reverse complement strand
GACAGAGCGCGAAGTGACGGTTTTAAAAAGAGGAATATATACGCTCGCCTGCGCGCTGCTGGGAATTTTGTCGTTTTGTTCGTTGCAATATGGCTTTTCTGTAGCTGCTTTTCTGTTGATGGGCGTAATCGTTGCGGTAGTGATTGCGGAGCAGAATCATAAAATCAAGGTCGATAATCTTACGAAGCTGTATAACCGTTACGGAATGGATGCGGAACTGAAGGAGCAGCTCAGACAGTACGAGCGCGAGCACAGCGATTCCTTTTATTTGATTGCCTGCGATCTGGATAACTTTAAGCACATCAATGACACATGGGGGCATCCGGAAGGGGACAGAGCGTTGATTCTGATTGCCGGTGCACTTGCCAGAGTCGGGAAAAGGTTTAATGCCGGCGTGTTCAGAATCGGCGGCGATGAATTTGTGATTATTACGGATACTTCGGAGGAAGGCCTGGCTGCCGAAGTTACAAATGCGATTCAAGCCGAACTCGACCGTATCGATTTTCGGAGCGATTTTGATATTGAAATGAGTATAGGTGTTGCGCTTTATGACGGTGTGACGCCGATTGACGAGCTTTTAAATAACGCAGACAAAAAACTGTATGAAGCGAAGAAGAAAGTGCATATGTGCTAAACGCGATGTTTAAGCAGGACATCAGGTTTCAATAAATTCAATTTGAGAATTTGAAGGAGTCAGTGGTATGATTCAAAACTACATTTTTGATTTTGGCAATGTGCTTACGGTGTTTGATCCGGATTTGCTGACTGCACCGTTTGTGGAGGATAAAGAAACGCGCAAGCTTGTCAGCGATGTTGCGTTTGACCGTCTTTACTGGGATGCGCTGGATTGGGGCACGATTACGGATGAAGAAATTAAAGCGGACATCCGCCGCCGTCTGCCGGAAGAGCTGCGTGAGGTTGGCTGTGCGGCATATGACCGTTGGGTGCACAACCTGACACCGGTTGCAGGCATGGAAAAGCTGGTTGCGGACTTAAAAAAGACCGGCGCAAGGCTCTACATTTTATCGAATGTCAGCATCGGCTTTGCAAATACCTATAAGGAAGTGCCGTGGATTCGTAAGCTGTTCAGCCTTTTTGACGGTATTATCTTATCCGGCACCGTCGGTATGGCGAAGCCGGGGAAAGAGATTTTTGCGTATATGCTGAAAAACTTTGAAATCCGGGCAGAGGAGAGCCTGTTTATCGACGATAATGCAAAAAATATCGAAACGGCAAAATCGCTCGGCATAAGCGGTTATTTGTTTGACGGGAACAGTGAACATTTGCGAGAAAAGCTCGGTATTTGAAGCTCTTTCTAAATCAAAACGCGCTGCGCTACAATTACATCCATAAAAAGTTTATCCGTCGCGGATGAGAAAAATATAAACAAACTGTAAAAGCGGGGTGTCGACACCGCTTTTTTGTTGCTATCTTGTTTTTGTTATGGTAAAATAATAAATAGAATGAATTTATGGGAGTGGGTATAGTGGCATTTTTTGAATCGCATTTTTTCAGTGAGGCACTGGGCGTGCAAACGACGGTGTATGTGATTTTGCCGCAAAAGAGTACAAAAGGGCAGATTGGCGTAAGCCAAAGCGGAGACAGTAGCGAATATAAGTGCCTGTACTTGCTGCACGGTTTGAGCGATGACCATTCGATTTGGCTTCGCCGTACATCCATTGAACGCTATGCGACTGCGTATGGCATCTGCGTTGTCATGCCGTACGGCGGCAGAAGCTTCTATACAGATATGAAATATGGTGCAAAATACTATACCTATATCACGGAAGAACTGCCGCGCCTGATGCAGGAGTTTTTCCATATTTCCGATAAGCGGGAGAATAACTTTATTGCCGGGCTTTCCATGGGCGGTTACGGCGCGCTGAAGATGGCGCTGAAAAGTCCGGAGCGCTACGCAGCGGCTGCCGGGCTTTCGTCCGCGGCAGATATTCGCGGTGTTGCAATGGATTTTAAAGATACATTAATACCTGTGTTTGGTGAAGAGATGAACATTCCCGACAGTGAGGATTTGCTCTGTCTGGCGGAAAAAGCGAATGCATCACCGGTAAAGCCACGCATTTATATGGGTGTCGGTACGGAGGACTTTTTATACGAGGGCAACCAAAAGCTGAAAGTGAAGTTTGAATCACTTGATTTTGACTATACTTATCGCGAATCGCCGGGCGTACACGGCTGGGCATTCTGGGACGAGTATATTCAGTATGTGCTTTCCTGGATGTTTGAATAAGTGAAAGGAACAAGAAAGATGAAAAGAGCAAGCTATAAGTTTACCGAAGATATAAAAATCCCGGCGGAAGTTACAAAAAACGGGAAAACAACACCGGTATGGATTCAACAGCTATGGGAAGATGGAGAATATAAAGAATATGTGCAAAAAAACGGCTGCGGGCATTGCTGTGTCGCTATGGCGGCGAATTTGCACGGCAAAAAAATCAGTCCGCACGAGGAATATGCATACTGCCGAAAAATCTGGGGCGCACCGGAAGCGCCGCAGCAGCATTTTATGAGCGTTACCGGCATTGCCAAGATGCTTGAAAGTCTTGGTATAAAGGCAAAGGCGTATCCGATTCTGGACAGAGCGGAGGCAACTGCGCAAATTACAGAAGCACTCAATGACGGTAAAATGGTGATTTTTGTATCTAAGCCGTGTGAAGAATACCCGGAAAATCCGTTTTCGAAGGGCTCACACTGGGTGCTTGCGGCAGGCTTTGATGCAGAAGGTAAAATCGTTGTTGCCAACAGCTCGAATCGTGCAATAACGGCAGACGGCATACAGTGCGTAACACCGCAGGTGATTCACGATGCGCTGTATGTAGGTGAACAGTTAGAAGATAGAACATGGGGCATATTAAAACCGATGGCACCGGGCGTCGGATTTGTAATTGTGGGGTGATTTGAATGACAACCGTATGGAATTTTGAACCGCTTGCGCCGATTGCGTGGCTTTTGATTTTGATATTAGGGATTGTCAATCTGATTTTGATTTTGAAAAACAAAAGCGCGCAGGGCGATGTGAATAAAATTAAAGAAGAAATTATGAAGGATTTGCGTGATGCGCGTATGGAAAATGCGCAATATGCAAAGGATAATATGGAAATGATGAGCCGTTCTGTAAACGATGCATTAAAGCAGTCTTCGGATGCGCAGGACAAGCGTCTTTCCGAGCTTTCGGAGCGTTTTCGTTCGATGAGCATGGAAAATGAGCAGAAGCTTGAAAATATCCGTGCTGCCGTAGAAATGCGTCTGAAAACGATGCAGGAAAACAATGAAAAGCAGCTTGAAACCATTCGAGGAACGGTAGATGAAAAGCTGCAGAAGACCTTAAATGAACGCATTGGTGAATCGTTTAAGGTGGTCAGTGAGCGGCTTGAGCAGGTATACAAGGGACTCGGTGAAATGCAGACGCTGGCGACCGGTGTCGGCGACCTCAAAAAGGTTTTGTCGAATGTCAAGACGCGCGGTATTTTAGGCGAGCTGCAGCTCGGGGCAATCCTTGAACAGATTCTGGCACCGGAGCAGTATGAAATGAATATTGTGACGAAACCGAATAGCCGTGACCCGGTGGAGTTTGCCATTAAGCTGCCGGGCAATGACGACGGTTTTGTCTATCTGCCGATTGACTCGAAATTTCCGGGAGATTTGTATTCCAATCTGATGGATGCGTACGAGAGCGGCGATGCGGAAATGGTGAATGTACAGCTTCGTGAACTGGACAAGTTTATTAAGCTGTCTGCAAAAACGATCCGCGATAAATACGTTTCGCCGCCGCAGACGACGGACTTTGCGATTATGTTTCTGCCATTTGAGGGGCTGTATGCCGAGGTGGTGAAGCGCGGACTTTTAGAGGTGCTGCAGCGCGACTATAAAATCACGGTTGCCGGTCCGACCACGATGGCTGCAATGCTCAACAGCCTGCAGATGGGCTT
>JAZSGM010000144.1:0-15968 GCA_045532715.1 Clostridia bacterium | reverse complement strand
TTTCCGGATTTTCCGGATTTTCCGGATTTTCCGGTGCTACCGGTGCTTCCTGGGTATCCGGCAGGTTCTTAAGAACGACAACCACCTTGATACCGGAGTTGAACACACGTACAATACACGGTGTTGCTGCCACCAACGGATTAGTCAGATCAACAATATCTGCTACGCTACCGGTTGTAACTCTCTTAGCTTCGCTTGTTGCAGCTGCATCATATACGATAACCTTGTTTACTGCATAAGTCATATTTACAGGGAGCAGTTCAGCATCATATTTGCCATCTGCATTTACGATCGAATTGCCATTGTGGTCTGCCTGAACATAACCGTCCTTAACGGTAAACTTAGTCGAAGCCGTACCGGTCCCCGCATTAGAAATAGTTGCAAACAATACTGTCGAACCATCTTTTTCTACCGGAATCGCAAAGTCGGAGGACTGATATCTTCTACCATCGCTGATTTCATTCTTGCTCAGGAAGATATTCTCGTGTGCAAGATAGATGGTTCTTACATAGTTAACCTTGCCCTCTGCGTTTGTACCATATACAAAGATATCACCCGGCATAACAAGCTTTCTGCTACGCGCCGAATCCATCTTACCTTCATGAGATGCAATTTTCACTGCTCTTGATTTCTCATCACCGGCTGTATTATAGGTTACGCCGTTGAAGAGATGATCAGCGATGGAGTTGTTATCCTTAATGTACTGACCGTTGTTGAAGTAATCGGTATCAACGGTTAAGGTCTTTGCAGAGCCTTCCTCGTTACCGTAAATCTTCATGGTCAGAACATCCTCACCGTAATCATCCTGGATAATAGAGGTTGCAGTCTTTGTAACGATAAAGTACGGACGCTGTCTCTGTGCAGATGCAGTTTCACCGGTAATGAACTTATCCGTACCCGACGAACCCGTTACATATACACCATAGGTGTACGTACGAGAATCTCTGTCCGTATTGAACAGCTGAAGATTGTACTTCGTCTCTGTCTTGAATTCGGAAGACTTGAAGATTCTCATATTCTTATCGTTTTCAAGCAAATCAGAATTGCTTGGTACAGCAAAAATTACTGCGTTTGCATTCAGAGCTGTGGTGTAATCAAAGCCCTTATAACCGGACTGATACGTCATTACCTTCGGAGCCGAAGAACCAGCCTTGATCTTACCTAAAGTATACTCATCTTCTTCTGCACCCTTGTACGGTGTGTCAATGTACTTAATTGCGCCGGATGCATCGAGCTTATAAAGCATCGGTGCTACCATTGCCATATTTTTATCGCTATCCATGCTGTAAGCGCCGCCATAAATATTATTAGCAGCAATGACAGACTTATTCAGTGCAGCCATAATTTCAGAATCCGTGCCATACTTCACACCGTCAATCTGAACCTTGGATGCAAGGCCGAGTGTTACAAACTCACCGCCAGCAGTAAACAGCTTCATCTGAATCGAGCCTGTGGTCGACTGCGACTTTACATAATCAATAATAAAGCCGAATTCACCGTCAGCCTGACCGGAAGAAGCATTGCCGGTAGCTGCTATTCTGCCAAATGCATCTAAGCTGAATTCTACACCCTTGTCGAGTTTCAGACCGTGACCCTTAACAGCTGCATATGCAGCAAATGTATCTGCAAACTGATAATCCGTACCGTTGTCAAGCGATACAATCAGGTTGCCGTCTGCATCTTCACCAAATTCTTTAACAACACCTGTTACCGAGTCATCGCTAACGATAACATTGATAACCTGCTTGTTGTTTTTCGGATCCGAAGCAGCAACGGAAAGTACGTCACCTTCCTGCAGGGAATCAAAGGACAGCTCCTTGCCGGACTTATCTACGATAGAAAGTGTAACGCCCTTATCCTCTTCATCGAGTACGATGGACTTCGGCGCACCGTTTGCACCGTTCTTGTAATCACCATATTCATCAAGAAGTGCATAATCCTCTGTGTCAATGTACTCAACAACAAAGGTATCGTATGCAGTAATCATAATGGTTTCAGCGCCGGCAACCGTATCTGTATCCATAAAGATTACATTACCCGGCATACCGTCAATCGCAGCAAGCCACTGCTTTACAGTTCTTGTGGAGGTTGTTGCCGCACCATTATACAGGATAGCCGGAAGCGTTTCGATCTCGATTTCTTCCGTCTTGGTATCTTCTTCGCTTTCCCAATACTGAACAAGTGTATTGGTGCTTGTTTCAGGATTGAGGCTGGAAATGTCAACCTTTACAATATCATTTGCCTTTTCAGAAATAGAATAAGCAATGATTGTGGACTTTTCAGTTTCCTCATCATATGTATAATATGCTTTTACGCTGGTACCAAGCTGCTTATCGAGATCTGTTTCGCCAACGAGGAATGTAAACTTTTCGCCCTTGAAAGTAATTTCTACTTCGCCTTCATCAAGCTTACTTGTGTTCCACAGTGCAGTCGAGCCGTTTGCAGAAACAAGACCTTCAATCTTATAGGAATTGAACTTCTCTGCAAGAAGCGTTGCACCCTTTACAGCTTCCCAGTTTTCCTCGTCACCCTCAGAAAGCTTCTTCATAATATCAGTATTGATAATATTTGCGCAAAGAATTGCAGCCTGACCTCTTGTCATCGGCACGGTCATATCGATTGTCGAGATGCCCTTAAGAGCACCGATATCTCTTGCTACATCTACATAACCTGCCGGATAGCCGCCCTGCTCTTCCGCTCTCAGCTTGTAGCCAATAACAGAAATCATCATTTTAGCGGCCTGCTCACCTGTTACGTTTTCGTTCGGAGCGAAGGTGCCGTCACCCATACCGTTGATTGCACCGATATCCTTACCGAACTCAACATACGGCGCGTACCACTCACTTGCCGGAACGTCTGTGAAAACGCCCATCGGCTTGTAAGCTGCGGCAATATCTGCATGACCTGCAGCCGCAACCATAATTTTTGTGAACTCTGCACGAGTAATGTTGTTTTCGCCATTGAAACTGCTGCCGTCGCCGACCATAATTTCGAGAGCGCTCAAAAGCTTTGCAGCGTCCTCATAATTCTTGCCCTCGACATCGGCAGGTGCAGGAGCGGCAAAAGCCGCTACCTGCAACATCATAACTGATGCTATAATCAATGACATTACTTTTTTAAATAATTTCATTGTTAAACCTCCCTATCTTCCTCTTCAGAATCTTACAGTGCGTAAATAACGATTACGTTTGCAATTACCTGTGCAATCTCGGCACGTGTTGCGTTACCCTTCGGGTTATATCTACCGTCTGCATAACCGTTTACAACACCTGCATTTGTGAGTGCATTAATTGCCTCTGCAGCGTAATCGCTGATGTCTGCCGCATCCGTAAATGTTCTGTTTGCGGTTGCATCCAATGCGATACCCTTATTGGTAAGGTATCTGTAAATCAATGTAGCGAGGTCTTCTCTTGTAATGAGTCCACCCGTACCGAACATGTTGTTGCCGATACCCTTAATGATACCTTCATTTGTTGCAGTTGCAACGTAGTTATAATACCATTCGCCTGCCGGAACATCGCTGAAGCCTACCACAGCGGATGTATCAACTTTAGAGAGTGCCTGCACGAGCATCTTCGCAACTTCCTGTCTTGTTGCCGGCTCGTTCGGACGGATTGTATCATCCTCATAACCGTTCAAAATGTTCTTATCGAGCATCATCTGCAGTGCGGTTGCTGCCCAAGCTGCATCACCTGCATCGACGAACTCAGAAAGTGCCTTATACGGTCTTTCCTGTGTAATCGGATCCTGAACGCCTGTTGTAACGTTAGAGAACGAACCTGTAACTTCGCCTGTGCTGCCGGAACCACCGGAACCGCCTGCACCGCCGCCGACAATTACAGTACCGCCTGTACCGCTACCGCCCTTATCGTCATCGTCACCGTTTACAAGCTTCTTAAAGTCACTATAGGATGTGATTGTTTCATTCTTGAGGATGTTTGCGAGGATTTCATTTGTAAGATCATCCATATCCCCAAGCTTACCAGCCTCAATGTACTTATCCACAAGCGGTCTTACACTGTTCACGCTTGCATAAGTTGTGTTGTTAATCAATGCCACAAATGCTGCTTCAGCAAAGTCATCCTGGAGCTGTTCCTTTACGGATACCTGCTTTTCATTTACAGTCTTTGTCTTGTAGCCCTGCTCTGTGATTGCAGCGAGAACCTTGTCCATACCGGTCTGGTTGATTGCGCCACTTGTATAAATCTCAGCTGCTACAGCTGCGAGATCATCGCTTTCTGCATCAGCACCCGGGAGAATATTATCCCAGAGGAGCATGAGCTCTTCTTCGTCAGCACCGTCATTGAGTGCTTCTACAGCGATTCTTGTGTCGATAATTTCAGTGAGGACAGCAATTTTATCCAGGCCTTCTTCTACTGAAATTTCGCCAAGATCCTTTACAGCGTCCATAGAGAGAACGTCTTCTTCAACAGCCTTCTTGCTTGCCGGATCCAGATCGTCATAAATATCAGCTGTGCCGATAATCAGTTCGATGTTCTCAAACGGATCATCTTCACCGTTAACAACTGCATTAAATGCATCTACCTTTTCAGCAATTGCAATAAAGTCAAGCGCTTCTTCCTTCTCTTCAATGCTTTCGTAAGAGATGAATGCTACTGTATACTTGTCGGAGCCTGCATCCTTCGGCAGAATCATATTAATCTCGTAGTTGCCGTCTGCATCTGCAGTTGCGTTGCCGATTGCAAGAATCAGACCGTCTTCGAAAAGGTCACCTGCATCGCCTGCATTCTTCATTGCATCGAGTACATCTGCCAGCTCTACGCCATCAGCAAGTACCATTGCAATCACATGCTCACCGCGGTCTGCACCTGCGCCTACAACCTCTACCTTGGCGCTTGCAGCATCCTGTGTATAGGTTACCTGGTCAAGATCAACTGCCAGAACCTCAGCGCTGCTTCCGCCACCTGCGCCTGCACCACCGCCTGCGCCCGGTGCTTCTACTTCCGGTGCTTCCGGCGCCGGAGCAACAAATGTTGCGCCTGCATCGTAGATAACAATCGGTGTAAGGCCGCCGGAAGATACTGTTACCGGAACGGTAACCTCATCGCCTGCTTCTACGTTCTTTACATATACTTCGTCGTCATAGGTTTCCATCGGGTAGTAGTAGTTACCACCTGCACCGTTACGTCTTGCAAGAAGGGTCTCTGCATCCACCTTTGTCCAGGTATCATCATTTGTAAATGTACCCTTGCCGCCCGGAATTACATAAACAACGCCTGCTTCTTCAACATTAAATGCTAAATAGCTGTCCATGTCTACATTTGCACCGGATGCAGTAAACTTGCTCGAGTTATGTGTCTGATAATGTACACCTGTATTTACAAGTGTTGCACCATCGAGGTCGTCTGTATCAGCAATAATGCCTGCTGCTACCCACGCCTTCATTGCGTCATTGAAAATCTTATAACGAACAAGGTCACCATAATCCGCTACAGAGTTTTTAGAGGTCATATTTGTAGCACCCAATCCGGTACCTACAAAACGTACACCGTTTGCAAATTCTGTCGGAACAGTCTCGCCCAGCGCTTCATAATAGGCTGCATCAATTTCTAAGGCAACGCTCATATCGAGTGTTGTCGGAACAAGAGAATACGCCTTTGTGCTACCTGCCCAGAGGTCAGCCATCTTATATTTTACGCCGTAAACATCTGCGCCTGTAGATGCAAGACCGAGCTCTGCATCTGCTGCGTCTGCCCATTTTACGGTTACTGCATAGGTGTTTTCACCTGCAACAACGTCGAAGGTCTTTGCCGCGCCGTTGTCGTTGAGCATTACAACAGTTGCATTGTCAGCCAGGTCAATGCCTGTACCTGCAACGGTTGCAGCGTTAAGGTTTACAACCTCTGTACCGAACGGTACGGTTACAACAGCTGTCTTTGCTTCGTGGTCAACAGTTGCATTAACTGCTTCGCTTACGAGCATCGGCATATAGAAGCCGCCTGCATAAATCGACTTTTCGCCGCTTACACGGTTAACAGCGTTTGCATATTTACCTGTTGAAGCCATTGCTGTCAGCGCCAAAGCTGTGGTGTAGGTCAAATCAAGCTCATTTGCACTGTTGTCCGGTACTTCCGGTGTTTCCGGCTGTTCCGGCTCTTCTACTACCGGCGGTACATAGGTGTAGTCGCCGAAGAAGCCGTATACCATTAACTGCTCATGAATCGGCATTCTTGTACGATACGGTGTCTTGGAGGTGTATGGAATCGGAGCTTTAACCTTGCCTGCTTCTGCATCCCAGCTCCAAGCAAACCATTTGCCTTCAACCATCTGTGCACCGATGGATGCTGCAGTCATAGCAGCTTCCTGTGTGGTTTCACCGTTTACGGTATCAATCACTTCATCAGCATCATACTTAATATAACGGCCTGTTGCATTTGTTTCTGCCAGATATGCATTGTATGCTGCCATATATGCATCCGTAATCTGCAGACCCGGAATCAATACTGTGTCGCCGCTTTCAACGTCGATTGCATAAACTTCATAATCGTTTACTGTTGCGTTCTTTGTACCCTCGTTTTCATAGGTTACGAGATACCAACCGGAATCACCTGCAACAAGTGCATCCATTTCCGGCCAGTAATTAAATGCGCTCGGGCTCGTCACATAGATTGTGCCTTCGCCGTTTACCTTAAAGCTCATAAATGCGTTGCTTTCCTCTGTTGCCGGATAAGCTGTATCAATGAACTTAAAGGATGTGGTTGCCATATGAACCGTACCGCTGATTGCGCTCGGAACACCTACAACAACTGTATCAGCAGTTGCATCCGGTGTCGGAACACCTACATATGTGAACTTTTCAGGGTCAGTAACCACGTTACCACTCGGCACGTTTCCTGTATTGCCGCCAACCTTCAGCTCTGCTGCCAGGTTACCGTACTGAATGTTCATACGCGGTGTACCGAAAGAGGTATCCTGCATAGTAAGCGCGTAGATGTACGGATTTGTGTTATCCCACTTAAATGTTACTGTATAATCTGCTTCACCAACCGTAACGGTTTTTTCTACTGCATCTGCAGCACCGAATTCAGCCGTTACTTCTGCTGTTGCACCCTTAGAATCAGTGATAACAGCTGTAGCGGAAGCTGTACCAACCGGAACTACGATTGTGTAAGCTTCGCCTTCAAATGTACCTGCCTTATCTGTTACAGCAACAACATCCTGCTGAATTGCATCCTTTGTTGTTGTTACTGTATAGGAAGCAAGTGTTACTTCTTCCGGAGCAACCGGTGCTGCAAACTGTACGTAGAATACCGGAAGTGCTCCAAAGACTGCATGCTCGAGATGTACGCCGTTGTTTACTCCATCCTTTGCATCATACGAGTAGAAATGCGGTGCTGTCGGCTTGTCTGTAGCTGCATCCCAATCCCATGCAATCCATTCGCCCGCTTTAACATTTTTAAGCGGCAGGCTGTTATGGTTGGCTGCTGACCATGCTTCTATTGCAGCCTGCTGTGTCGGAGCAGTGCCATCTGCCAATTCAATTGTTGCATCCGGCGCATACTGAATATATTTCTTCGTCGTGCTTTCATTCAATGCCGCAATTTCGTCTTCATCAATCGGTGTACCCGGAATGAGAACGAGATCGCCCTTGTTGAAGGTCTTCTTATAAAGCGTTTTGCCGCCCATTGTACCTTCAGCAGTCCAGCCTGCTTCTACAAGCTCTTCCCACTGATTGTCCTTTGTAACCGCTCTTGTATAAACGGTTGCATTCTCGGACACTTTAAAGGAAAGTGCTGCATCGCTTGCGTCATTTGCCGGATATTCTTTTGCAATCAGGTTAAAGTTGCTGGTTGCCATATGCGGCTGACCCTTGATTGCACTGCCCATCGGGATACCGATGAGATACTTGTTCATCATCGAAGCATCAGCGTCAAGCAAAGCTGCAATGCTGCTGCCCTTCGGCGTGCAGCCCGCACCACTTGTGCCGTTTATAACTTCGGTCAATACGCTGCCGTCTGTACCGAAGTCAACGCTCCAACGGTTTAAGTATGCTGCATCAAATGCAACCTCGGAGATGTACGGGTCTGTAGCATCCCACTTAAATGTTACTGTGTTGCCAAGGATTTCAGCAGTTGCTGTATCCTTGCCTGCCATATCAACTGTTACTGCTTCAGCAAGTGTGTTCGGTGTTTCTGCGTAATCTGCTGCTGCAGATACGGTTACTGTACCTGTACCAATCGGCACGTTTACAACATATTCTGTTGCATCTGCTGCCCAAGCCTGTGCAGCATCAGTCTCTGTTACAGCTTCTGTGTATTTTGCGTGGATTGCTGTCGAATAGGTGATGCTTGCGAGCTTCGCTGTCGGCTCTACTACTGGCGGATCTTCCGGATCCGGTTCGCCCGGTGTCGGATCTTCCGGAGCTTCCGGATCTTCTGTATCTTCGATATCCAGTGTAATCATATCCTCTGTTGCTACGATTACGATTGGCGGATAGTCCGAATGAACAGTAGATTCTGCAACTTCTACAACTTCGCCTACGGATACCTTCTTCGCATACATATAGTCGCAAGAACCTGCCCAATGTGCGTAGCTCTTTGCTACGTTTGTATGGCCTTCCGGCGGTCTATTCAACGCCTGACCCTGCGCAGTTGTGGAAGAGTTTGTAAACTTCACTGTTGCGCCGGTCAGCTGTGCCCAGCCATCCTCTGCTGTAAGCGCGGTGTTCGCTTTGCTGGATGCAACGATTACATAACCGTCTACACCGGCTTTGAACTTATAACGAACTGCATTGTTCGCAGTTACGTCTGTATAGTTCGCAATAATGGAGGTTGCGCCATTGAGGTCATACTTGGTTTCAAGATAACCTGCGGTTACCCAGCTTTCAAACGCCGTCGGACCTAAGTGGAGACGATTTACCTGGCTACCACTGTTGGTAGAGGTCAGGTTTACATTGTCGTGAGACGTTTTTGTAAACCATGTGCCCGACGGCATATCTACCTCAAGTCCGCTGCCGTTCGCTTTCATACCCTTCAAATCGCCTTCGCCGACAACATAGTCGTGGTCAGCATCCAGTACGAGATTTGTCGGGATTGCATAGTACCAGTTTGTATCATACAGACCGGTTCTGCCAGTTGCTGTGTACTCTAAATCATAGAGCATCGGCATATCTGCGTTTTCTGCATCATATGCATATGCTGCCCAGGATACGTTTACAGTGTATTCAACATCTGCAACCGTTACTGTAGCTGTTGCTGCATGGTCTGCGTCGTCTAAAAGATTTACGCTTACATCGCCCATCTTAACAACTTCTACGCCATATGGAACAGTAAGATTTACTGTTGTTTCTTCCGGATTCAGCTCTACGCTGCCGCTCACTGCGCCAACTCTGTACAAGCCGTCTTTATGCAGGTTTCTGCGGTTTGCAGGACCCTGACCCTGCGTCTTCGGTGTGCCTGTAAGTGCAAGTGCGCTCTCCCATGTAAGCGTCGGTACATCCGGTACATCCGGTACGTCCGGCACATCCGGTACGTCCGGTGTTTCGCCGCCTTCGCCCGGTACATTGTTAAATGCAACTGCGATAAAGAGCGTAGAACCGTATGCAACGGTTAAGCCCGTAGCGCTACCTGCATTTCTGTAGTAAGCACCTCTGTAGTACTTACCGTCTGCCATAGCAAGCTTTGCACCGTCAGTTTTGCTGTTCTTGCCTGTCGGATGCGCTGTCCATTTGTTTTCTGTATCTGCAGAGCAATAGTACAGCTGTGCACCACTGCCTTCTACCAGTTCATACTTAAACTGTACAGCCCCGGTTGCCGGATAAGCCGCTTCAAGCTTTGCATTTACGAATGCAAGCTCTTCTGCCGTTACAACCTGAGACGGCACGTTTACGGTTTCGCCTGCTGCAAAGGTCTTATAGTAAATTGTGCCCTGGTTGGAGCTTGTTGCCTTTGTCCAGCCTGCTGCAACGCCTTCCTTCCAAGCGCAGTCAGCTTCTGCAGCATATGCATGGGACATCTTTACATAAACCGTTGCCGGCTCGGAAACCTTGAAGGATGTCCAGGCTTCGTTTTCAGCCAAATGTGCCCAACCAGGCTGATTGTACTGAACCATATCCGTACGAGCATAGTTATCCTCTCTTGCGAGTGCAAGCACTGTGAGGTTATCGTTGTTCGGAATTGCTACACCGTTTACAACCAACTTCGAATCTGCCTCAGCACCTGCGATCTGATTGGCAATTGTAGCCGTATCCGGTGTCTTGGAGATATCCGTGCTCTGTGTATAACCGATTGCACTTGTACCGTCAGCACGCAGGACGATGGATCTTGCAGTATAAGCACCACCGAACTTAACATCGGTGATATACGGCGCGCTGTCGTCCCACTTGAATATGAACTTATATTCCTTGGAGCCTACGCCGACTGTATATTCCTTATAGTCGCCGTCCATGCTGATTTCTTCAGCAGAGGACTTCTTCGCTACACCGTTTTCGTAAACAGTGATTGCATCCATGTTAATGGTTGTTGTACCATACGGAACAGTTGCTTCTATAACTTCCTGGTCTTCCTCGAAGCTTGCGTACTGCTTTTCGTATGTCTTGATTGACTTTGTAAGGCCTGCACCCTCGTACTGGTAAATCTTACCGAGTACCGGTGTATAGCCTGCCTTAATCATATTGGAAACGACTTCATATGTAACAACCGAACCGTCAAGCGCCTTCAGCTCAACTGTTGCGCCGTTTGTCCAGAAGTCAGCAGCAATATTGATTGTAACTTCGGTTGTATTGTCCACCGGAACAACCTTGATGCTCGGGTTTGCTGCCTTACGTGCATCCGAAATTTCAGACACGATGGTCGTGCCCGCCAGGTCTGCACCGTAATGCTTATCGGAAGTAGCATCCGCATAGGAGATTACAATATACTCCAATGCATTGTCTGCTTTCGGGAAATTCGATACCGGTGCAATAATCTTACCAGCTGCACCAAGAACGAATACCTTGTATGTTTCTTTTTTGTTGTCTGCAACCGTAATTTCTTTGGAGAATTCCACCGCTGTTGTACCAACTGCTTTTGTTTCATAAAAAGCATTTTTCAGTACACCGTCGGTGTATACTGCAAAGATAACAGTTGCTGTGGTATCAGCACTTGCGCTGATTTCCACGCTCGGTACTAACTTCCTGCCGTTGTCCGGAATAGAAGTGATACCATCTGTCATTGCATAGCCGTCTTCCCCTGCGGACGGATTCAGAGCATCTAGAATCTCGCCGGCATAGGAAACGTTCGACACGGTATATTCTACCGCTGCCGCATCTGCTGCGAAGCCCGGAACGCAAAGTACGCTGAGTACCATAATTACGCTCAAAGCTACGCTAAGGACTTTTTTCATCATCCTCATGCCCTCCTTAAAAAATATAAATTTTAATAGTTGCCACTCTTGTCCGCGCTGTGCGCGGGTAGAATCGTGCTTCCATACCTGCGCAAACGACATTTGTCTTCTGCGCCCGGCACAGAAACCGACAAAATCAGCACTATAATAGATAATACAATTATACAGGGAATTTCAGTGAAAGTCAATATTTTAACTGAATTGTAATAAAGATTTTTTTTGGATTTTTTTCCACAAGATATTGATTTTTCCAGGAAATAACACAACATGTTGTATGTGCTCTCTGACTGTGCAGAAACTTGATTTTTTCACACCACGAAAAAGTAAGATTTGTGTAAGTTTTTCGCAGTATAACCAAAAAATCTCCGGAGATTTACATCCTTCCCGGAGATTTTAAAACAGCATTTCCGCAAGCAAGCGGATAAAATTATAAATATAGACCAAAATTAAAAACACAAAGCTCAGGCTCATACCAAAAACCGCATCGGGCGCACGCTTTTTCAGCGGTGTTCTGCCATGGATCATAAACAGCATTGCAAGGCATGCCGCAAAGCCGAATGCCCCCACCGCCAGAGCAAACACCTGCAGCACCTCCCACAGCGGTTGTACCGCCGACGGCATCAGCGAATCCAGATAGCCGCGCGTCAGCGAAAACAAATTTGCCGAAAAGTGCATAATAATTGCAGGATAAAGCGAGTCGGTTTTTAACACAACCACTGCCAGCACAATGCCAAGTACCCACGTAAACACAAAGCTCGCAACCGACATATGTAAAAGTGCAAACATAGACGCCGCCGCAAATACGGCAAATACTGTTCCGTAACGCTCATATTCGCGCAAAACCGCGCCGCGGCAAAACAGCTCCTCCAAAATCGCCGGAAGCAGCGCCGTCAACACGATGCCAAGTACATACTCACCTATCGTTTCCGGTACAGCAATGCTGACCGCTTCAAACGCATCAAATTTCGCAAGCAGACGAATCACCGGCACATTTAATATCGTCGCAAAGCAATTCGCGCCGATGCCGAACAAAATCCAGACCACGACCGCCGTCGGTGCAATCGGCTTTAAACGGTAAAAGGCAAGCACGTTCAAATGCCGCACTCTGCCGTAAAACAGCAGCACAAGAAAAACCGGCAGGGAAGAGCACAGCAAAATCCGTACATACGGCGAAAGCTGCGGCAACAGCCTGTCTGCAACAAACGAAAAAGAAGACATCAATATAACCAACCACGCCGCAAATATACAAACACGGCGGTGCGGTGTTTTTTCTTTAATCTTCTTCAGAATCCGCATACTGCATCGCCCTTCTTACCTCAAGCGCTTTTTCACCGCCGACCAGCAGACCTGCCAGCAAAAAGCCGAAATCCGATGCGCGTCCCGCGCCCTTTGCCGTGATGATATTTCCATCGCAAACAACGCCGTCCTGCGAAGCAATTGCACCGTGCAGCTCCGTTTCAAACCCCGGGTAGCATGTCGCATTTTTTCCCTGCAGCAGGCCCATATGTCCAAACACGGACGGCGCAGCACAAATCGCAGCAATATACTTGCCCTGTGCATTTGCCTTTGCAACCGCATCTGTCACACGACAGTCCTTTTCCAGATTGGTCGTACCCGGCAGTCCGCCCGGCAAAATCAACATTTGTGCTTCTTCAAGCTTAACCGCTTCCGGCAGAATGTCCGCCTCAACACAAATACCGTGTGCGCCGGCAACTGTCTTGCCTGTAACGCCGACCGTTTTTACCTCCACCCCGCAGCGGCGAAGGATATCCACCGGCGCAAGCGCTTCCATTTCTTCAAATCCGTCAGCAAGGTACACATAAACCATATTTCTTCTCTCCTTTTTGCAGAAAAACCCGCTTACACAGCGGGTTTTTGACATGATTATTTTCTGTTAAATTCCTCAATGGAAATCTGGCGTGTGTGCTTTGTATGCGACCACTCCGTCTTGTTTTTATCCATGATGCCCTGGATGGTGATCGGAATCCAGGTCAGGTTATACACCATAAAGGTAAGATAGCCCCAGAACATACGCAGGGTGAACTCTTTTCTTTCATAGGCGATAACCAACGGCATATACATCATCTGCAGCACAACAAACGTATTCCACACAAACGGTGTGAACAGATAGCTCATCTGGAAAAATCCGATATCACCGTCCGGATATGCAAACTGCAACCATGCAAATAAGGTTACAAGACCGCTTGCAATTACGCGTGCCGGCTGAATCAGATAGACTGCACAGTCAAAGCACATCAGCTTCTTTTCCTTAAAGGCTTTCTTCATCAGCTTGGCAAAAAAGCGCGTTGCAACATCCGCATGGCCCTGCATCCAACGCTTTCTCTGCTTCCAGCTTGCCTTCAGACCTACCGGCTTTTCATCATAAATAACTGCCTTGTGCGTCCAACCAACCTTTTCGTCGTTCAGCGCCAGCTTCATGGTAAACTCCATATCCTCCGTAAGGCAGGTTGCGCCCCAGCCGAGCTTCTTTAAAAGCTCCGTTGCCATAACAAAGCCCGTTCCGGACAGCTGGCACGAAAGACCGAGGTTATGTCTTGCCAGCTGGAACACACGGCTGACAGACCAGAAGGAGAACGAGTACGCACAGGTAATCCAAGAGTCAAACGGATTTTTAGAATCCACATAACCCTGTACAACGCGATACCCTTTGTTAATCTGCTTGTTCATTTCATCCAGGAAATTTTTGTCGACCAGGTTATCGGCATCAAAAATACCGATATAGTCATACTTTTTCTCCATGTTGAAAATCTTTTCAAACATCCACTCCAGCGCAAAGCCCTTGCCGCGCTGCGTTGTGTCAAAGCGCTCATACACGAGCGCACCATGCTCACGTGCAATCTGCGCCGTCTGATCGGTGCAGTTGTCCGCAATCACAAAAATATCATATGCTTCACGCGGATAGTTAAGCGCATCGAGACTGTCTACCATATTGGCAATAACCATTTCCTCGTCGTGCGCAGCAACCAAAAGCGCAAATGTATTCGTCTTGTTTTCCGTTACTTCCTTTTCCTTTTTCGGAATAAATCCGAAAACACCGATGACAAAATAGTACATTGTGACCGCAAGCGCTGCAAGCTGCAGCACCATGGTAAATACGTTCAGTATGTCTAAAACAACATCCGGCATTCTTTCAATCGCTCCTTTTCTTGTTTACAGGTCGCTCTGCGACACCCAATCCTTTTTCTTCCCTATAAGTCCACAATGGAGTATACACCAAATCTTTTTAAAATGCAATATGTAAAATTTACAATTCGTTTACAAATTCATCGCTTCTTTTTGTCAATTTCACTATACCCTCACTATTTATATATGTCCTTTTGCAAAAAATATTTAACATTTTGTCGATTATTTTTTTCTTATAATTGTAAATTTTTTTGTCAGAGTCTTGACTTTATATGAAAGTATAGTTAAAATGTATTTAACAATTTTGTAATAATTAAGGTCACAACCTCGGGAAGGGTGGTAGGATGAGCGAACGAAAACCGGATTTGTTTAAATCATTTAAAAAGAAACCGCACAGCGGTAAACATACAACCGATGCATCACAGGATGCATCCTTCACAACCATCGAAATCGGCGTTACGGATTTAAAAGACCTCCTGCGCCAGAAGCGCGAACAAGGCAACCCTGCTGTTGAAAAAAAACCGCCGGAGCCAACCGCCTTTGTATCGCAGGTGCGCTCTTTTGAGTCAGACGAGCCGCAAATACAGCTCTATGAGCTTAAACCGCGCAGCGCAGCAAAAACAATCTCCAAAGAAGACATTATGCGCGAAATTCGCGAAAAAGCACGTGCAGAAGCACGCAGCAGCTATGCGGGCGCTCTGGAAATGGAGGTTGTGCAGACGGAAACCGTCGCTGTACAGACGCCGCCTGCAAAATTTCATGAGACGCTCGATAAAATCACTGCGCAGGATACCCCGCTGAAGGAAACCGTATACACGCCTGAGGCAGAAATCGGCACCATTTCCGTTGCTGTACAGGCGCCTGCCGACAATATAGCAGAAGAACAGCCGGCACTCATCGTGCCCGAGGAAGCTATCGTGCTGCCGGAAGAAGCATCTGTTGCCGCACCGGAAACCGTCCCGCCTGCAGAAGAACCAAGCGCCCCCATAACGGAACCCGTAGCTCCAACACCGAATTTCGGTACAGCTTTCGGAAACGAGGGCGGTCCTGCCGTACACAAAACAAACTTTGTTCAGGCAACACGCAGCTTTATAAACTATGCAAAAAAAGAAAGCAACCGTCGTGCTGTTGCCGTATTTGCATCCGTAATCGGCGCACTCATTGCCGTCGGTGCTTTTACTGCCAATTTCTCGTTTGCCTATGCCGCACGTGTCAACGGACAGTATGTCGGCGTGGTCAGCGACAAAGATCAGTGCGAAGCCGTGATTACCGAAATTAATAACGTGCTTGAATTAAACTTCGGTGCAGCCGAAAAAATTGAGCATGACATTTCCGTATCACCACGCATTATCCTTAAAGATAACTACACGCCGGAGGCAGATTTGCGCAGTGCTATTTATGCCCTCAGTGATAAAATGCTTGAAATGCATGTCATCTATGCCGGCGAAACACCTGTTTGCGCTGTCGGCAGTGCCGATGCG
>JAZSGM010000103.1:0-2050 GCA_045532715.1 Clostridia bacterium | reverse complement strand
TATCGCGAATCTGTTTGTTTTTAAGTATTTCAACTTTTTTGTTGACAATATCAATGTACTGTTCGGCGCAGACATTAAGCTTCAGGAAATCGTGCTGCCGATAGGCATAAGCTTTTACACATTCCAGATACTGTCTTATGTCATTGACCTTTACCGCGGCAAGGTAAAGCTGCAGCGCAACTATTTTTATCTTTTGCTTTATGTAAGCTTTTTCCCGCAGCTCATTGCCGGTCCCATCGTGCGATACAGCACAGTTGAGGATGAAATCCTCAACCGCCGTGAGAATATGGATGATGTTATGAGCGGCACGAAGTGCTTTATCATAGGTCTTTCCAAAAAGGTGCTCATTGCCAACAATGTCGGAGCGATAGCCGAAATGATATATGCGGGCGACACGGCTGTGTTTGGCGGAGCTATGTACTGGATAGCAGCCATTGCCTACACGCTCCAGCTTTATTTTGACTTTTCCGGATATTCGGACATGGCAATCGGTCTGGGACGCATTTTTGGCTTCCACTTTCCGGAGAACTTCAACTATCCGTATATTTCCTGCTCTGTCACGGAGTTCTGGCGCAGATGGCATATTTCCCTGTCAAGCTGGTTCAGGGACTATGTTTACATTCCCTTGGGCGGTAACCGCACCTCAAAGGGCCGCTGGATACTGAATATTCTGATCGTATGGGGAATAACGGGCTTCTGGCACGGAGCGAACTGGAATTTCCTGCTGTGGGGTCTTTATTACGGTGTGCTGCTTCTTATTGAAAAGCTGTTTCTCGGAAAACTCCTTGATCGAATTCCGAAGTTTTTCGGCTGGGTATACACGATGTTTTTCGTTATCATCGGTTGGGTGCTGTTCAATATTTCTGACATGCAGCAGCTTATGAATGCATTCAGAATAATGTTCACCCTGCCGTCTACCGACTGGCTTGCTGCAACAGCAAAGAATATTGCTGTTATGAAGGGGCTGTTTTATATTCCCCTCGGAATACTGTGCAGCTTCCCGATCGTGAAGAAAATCGACTGCAGCAAAACGTTTGTAGGAACGCTTTTGTCGCACGGTATACATTTTGTCCTGCTGATGCTTTGCATAATAACAATAATTTCCACAAAATATAACCCGTTCATATATTTCCGTTTTTAAGCAAAAATACCGGAGGACTGCGGCGTGCAATCCTCCGGTATTTCTTTATGCAATACTAAATAACAAGCTCATAAAGAAGCTTTGCGAACAGTAGTCCCAGCACGACAAAAATCATGCCGCGAACTTTCTTGCTGCCGCCCTTTATGGCAAACTTTGCACCAAGATGATGTCCAAGCATATTGCAGACAGCGGCGGGAATAACGAGGGCATAAACAACATGTCCGTTGAATATCCAGACAGCGGCAGAAGCAATGTTGGAAGCAAGGTTCGAAATCTTTGCGCAGCCCGAAGAAGTGAGAAGGTCGGTGCCGAGAATGAGGGTAAAGAGCATTATGAGAAATGTTCCCGTACCCGGACCGACAAGGCCATCATACGCGCCCATGACAAAACCTATGCAGGCGCACAGGATGTTTTCCTTTGCAGCGCGCATAACTCGCTCGGGCTTATCCTTTTCAATGCCGAAATCTTTCTTGAATGCGAGCGCTACAGCAACGGTGGGCAGTGCGCACAGGATGATTATCTTCAGCACCGAATCGCTCAGATAAACGGCAAACGAGGTGCTTATGGAAGAACCGATAAGCGCCGCCACTGCAGATATGATGCCGTAACGCAGATTTGTTTTGCCGCTTTTTATATAATCTATTGTGCTGACAGTAGTGCCGATAGAACTTACCACCTTATTCGTGCCCGCCGCGGCATGTGCAGGCAGACCGATAAGGAAATAGGCCGGCAGAGAAATGAGACCGCCGCCACCGGCGATGGAATCCACAAAACCCGCAAGAAAAACCAGCGGACATACTATCAGACAATTAAGCCAGAATTCGCTCATTTTTTGTATATACTCCGAAAATCAAATGAATTTGCCGCCGCTGAAATGCAAAACGCGGTCAGCAAGTGCCTGCGCCTCCC
>JAZSGM010000292.1:0-16750 GCA_045532715.1 Clostridia bacterium | reverse complement strand
TTCGGCAGAATGATTTCAAGGAATTCCACTACCGGGAAATATAAGCGATCTGTCATTCCACATAATTCACGAACATATTTCGTAAAAGCTCTTATCTGTTTTCTTGATATACCTTGTGCAACAAAATTTGCCATAAATCAGTTTTTGTCCTCCTTTAAAATTTGCCATAACTTTTGCAATTCGTTATCATTAAAGCCGTTTAACTTGCGGGCAAACGAAAATGCTAATTCTCTCTGCTTAAAATTGAGATTTGCAAGTCCAATTTCAACACATTCATTGGTTTCGCTTATGGCATTCTGCAATTCGATAATCTTATCATTAGATAAGGAATACAAATTGCTGATTTTTTCTGCCCATTCTGCAGGGATTTTTTTCTTACCGTTCTCTACTGCTGAAAGAAAAGAAGATGTAACCTCCAGTTTTTCAGCCATCGTTTTTAAAATTTCTCCGTTATCCATTCTCAGGATACGCAAGAATTTTCCAAAAGCAGTAATCATTTTTGCAACCTCCTAAATTATGATTTTTTGAATCACAGACTCATTATAACATACAAATTTCGTCTTGTCAACCTTTTTGGTTAATTTATTTTCTTAAAAAGTTGACATTTGCGTTTTGTCTAAAAATTATATAAGTTTTTATACAAAAACACCCACTAAAATAGTGAGTGTTTCTGTTGCTCATTATTTGATTTTCTCCGTTTCAGCTAACATATTCTCGATGAATATCCCATATCCTCTTGTTGGATCATTCACAAATACGTGAGTAACAGCTCCTATTAGTTTCCCATTCTGAATTAAAGGGCTGCCCGACACGACTGTTGTCAATAGGGGACAACATTTTTTTCAATTTTTGAAATCTTGAAGGAAATAAGCCCAAAATTGAAGGTAATAATGAGGGAAATGAAGGAAATCCTGATGGAAATCTTATTTCTTTTTCAAATTTGTGTATGCAATGCATTATCGGACTCCTGCATTTGTATGATTGGAGTGCCACACTTTGTAATAAAAGTTATACAAGTTTTGTTACAAAAAAGGCAGGACTTTCATCCTGCCTTTACATCTAATTCTCTTATAGAATTATTCCTCTTCTTCGTCAAAAGAGGCTATCCAGTCATCCTTTTCAAATTCGTTAAATGCTTCTATGGCTTTTTGGGGAGCGTTTTTTGAAAGATATCCTCTGCAGAAATCGTATATTTCGGAGGTGGTAGGTTCTTTATCTCCGAATTGTTCTGCGTAAGCTTCTTTAAACTCTTCATATTCCGCCGGATCCGCAGAGCCCTCATCATCAAATAAAAACGGATTTAATCCGCTTAAATAATTGCCCAATTCGTCATTCGGATTCTCGTCATAAATTGCATCAAGTGCATAGAACATATACACAAAAGATTTATATATATTCATAATGTTTATTTCCTTCCTTTCTTCTTTCTTTTAAGAGGATTATTGTATAAGCCTGTTTCCTTATCCCACGGACGTGGAATGTTATTGCGACCACCTTCGTTAATCTTTCCGTTTTGACTCCTTGTCCAAACTTGCCTACCTTTATCATCTGTCTGGATGTGCCATCTGTTACCATATTTATCTGTGCCTTTGTAGTATTTTGGCGTATTCGCTGTATCGGTTAAAAGCTTTCGATTAGCAGGTGTGTCTGGCAAATGTCCCGGTCGATTACCGAATATATGTTTCACCTGTGCCGGTTTGGTTGGGAGAGATACTTTGCTTCCTTTGGTGTTATTATACAGTCCTGAATTTCCTGCACCCATTAAGCAGACCTCCTTTTTTGAAGGGAAGTCCAATCGGGATAGTGAACAAACTTCGTTCTATCCTTAACCTTTGTAAAAATACTGTCCGGCATACCACCATAAACAAGTACAACTTCGGGTTCAAGTTCATCAAGCATTGCTTCTAAACCTTCGGTAAAATATATTTTGTTTTCTTTACTCTTTATACATCCGTAAGTGCCGATTGAAACAATGCTGTGTTTTGGAACACCTAAAAAAGCAAATTTTTCAGGAAGTTCTATGGTTGTGTAACTTCTTTCATCGCCCCAACGGATGTTAGGGATAACATAAAGTCCTTTTGATTGGAGATAATGCCCGATTGCACGATTCATATATGTATTTGCAATCTGCAATACGAGTGGCATATCTCTGTAAAGCGAGCAATCAGGGGAAATAACTCCTTGAAACTTCTTTAAGCAATCAAAATGTTCTTTTGCAGCAGTTAATACTGTTGCAAAATTTTTGTCGTGTTCATAGAAATGAACAAATTCCTTGTAGTTGTCACTACGATTTCTCTGCGAAAATGGAATTAACGCAGAAGGTATAATTATCTTGTCTGGTCTTTTTATCTGTGGGATTTCTAAATTCCCATCAAAGAAAGCTTCGTACACGAGTTCAGGATTAAACCCGTCATCAATCTTATTTTTTAACATAATTAATCCTTTCTGCCACATTCTGTGGCTAAAAAATTTAATTTTTTCACCTTGCCTGATTGACAAAGCGGAAAGGATATGCTAAAATCTAACCATGGTTGAGGGTATGTTTAGCATATCCGGTTAAACACATCGATTTGTTACGGCAATAACTTATCGGTGTGTTTTTTCTTTTGCACAAAAACAATCAATATACATCATCTGCCTTTCTAATAATTTTGAATTTATTGTGCAAGATTCAACAATTCTAGGAAATAAAACCGTCTTCCTCTTTGCTTGTCATCTCCGAACAATATACCGGCTTTTTCAAGTACATTCAAATATCTGACTGCTTGACCATGTGATATATTTAATTTATCCTCAATATAATTTGCGTTAAGAACGGGATTTGTGAATAAACACTCTATAACATCATCGAACTTAGGGCTATTGATTATTTTCTGTACTGTGCTTTTAGTTTTGCTGTATAAATTGTTGAGTGAGTCTATGTATTCTGTGTGTTTGTTTGTTTGGATAATAATTTTATTTAAGAAATATTTTATCCATTCGTCGTAGCTACTGTTCCTCGAATTGGTAAGCATATTGTAATACACACGTTTATCTTGCTTTATTGCTTCACTAATGTAGAAAAACGGGAAATTTATAACATTTGCTTTATAAAGATATAAGCTAACAAGTATTCTTCCAACTCTTCCATTTCCATCGGCAAACGGGTGTATAGATTCAAATTGTGAATGCATAATAGCAGCTTTTATAAGTGGATGAATATCAGAATCGTTATTTATGAAATCAATCAATTCATTCATATATTTCTTTGTTTCAGATACAACTGGCGGAATGAATACCACAGTTCCTGCACCGTTCTCAATCTGATTATTTCTGATTTTATACTTTCCAATAGGTTTGTCAGGGTTTGGTGGTTCTACATCGGTTAACATAATTTTATGTACTTCTTGAATAAATGAGTGGGTAAATTTGTTTGTTCTTAAATGTTCAGCACCAAAAATAAGTGCTTTCGTATGATTTCTGATTTCAATAGATTCCTTCGCATCTTGAAGTTTGGGATCAACCTCGCGTTCGCATATATCAGATAAGGTTGTTCTTTGTGTTCCTTCTATATCCATAGACGACATAACTTCTTTCCTATGAAACATAGGGATTAGTATGCTGTTAAATTTGTAAGCATCAATTTTAGCTTGTAATATACCGAGATTCTTTGATGATTCCACAAGCTCATTAACAAAAAAGTTTATATTGTAGTCCTGTAATCTATCACAAATATATTTAAGTGCCATTATCTTTTCCTCCTTTTATACATATATTACCACAAAATTTTTTCCTTGTCAATAGCTATCGTGCATCTTTTTTAAAAAGATGCACGATAGCCGTATGTAACCTTTATTAAATTCACTGTATGTAAAATGCTCACCTATATTTGCTATAAGTGAGCATTCTGTTTTTTGGCGGTAACGTCGGTAATTCATGTCGGTAATGACGGTAATCTATGTCGGTAATGTCGGCAATCTTTAATCTGAAATTTTCTCTGTCTTATCCATCATCAGCTCTGCAAATATACCGTAGCCGCAGGTCGGATCGTTGACAAATACGTGGGTTACAGCGCCGACAAGGTTGCCGTTTTGCAGAATCGGGCTGCCGCTCATACCCTGCACGATACCGCCGGTGATTTCTAAAAGCGCCGGGTCGGTTATGCGGATCACCATCCCTTTTTCGTCGCTTGAAGAGGTCATCACCTTTTCGATTCGGATGTCGTATTCCTGCGTGTTTTTGCCGTCCGGTGCAAACCTTAGCTTTGCTTCGCCTTCGCGAATTTCAAAGCGGCTTGCGACACGGATTGGTTCAGCTTCAGGCAAAGTTTTGGCTTTCCAGCTGCCGTAGATACCGGCAGTTGAGTTTGAGAGTACACTGCCGTAATTGCCCTCTGCAAAAGTACCGCAAAGCTGACCGGGATTTCCGGCTTTGCCCGGAGCAATTGCGGTGATTTCGCAGGGAGAAACCGAGCCGTCGAGCACAGTTAAAAGTTGCGCGGTGTCGATGTCTGCGATGCCGTGACCGAGCGCTGCGTACACACCCTTATCGGGCCGAACGAATGTGAGTGTGCCGAGGCCGGCAGTACTGTCGCGTACCCATGCGCCGATTTTATAACCGTTTTCCGTATTTGCCGGCAGGAGCGAAAGTGTATATTTTTCACCTGCGCGCACATATTCTATACTAACAGGCATATCACCATTTTGTGCGAGCATATCGGAAAAATGGTCCGCATCTATGATTTTTTCGCCATTTAATCGGACAAGCACATCACCGACCTGCAATCCGGCGGCTTTGGCCGGGGAAACACTCATTCCGTTTGTGTCCGCAACGGAGGTGAGCGCAACGGTCAGTACGCCGTCGGTGTAAATGCGGATGCCGAGACTTTCGCCGCCGGGAATCACTACGCCTTCGTCATAGACGCTGACTGCAACTTTTTTTAAGGGCAGTATGCCGAACAGCTTTACGTCGATTTCGTAATCGCCGACGGCGCTTGTATCAAGCAAAATTCCCTTGTCCGGAATGTCGGTTGCAGTGTTGTATACGGGAGCGGAGTGGGTGCTTGTCGCCGGGTTTGTCAGCGGCAACGTTATCCGGGCATCCTTTGAAACATAAAGCCTGTCCGGAAGCGTGCGATACAGTGATAGTGCACCTAATGCAGTCGGTGCCGAAAGTAGTGCCGCAACGCAAAGACAGACGAGCAGGCGTCTAAAGCGCAATGTTCATCACATCCCGAACAGAAATTTTGAAGCATTTGCTTCGCCTTTAATTTAACCGGACGAGCTGCGTTCTATGTGATATAAAACAATGAAAATTACCGAAATTTTGGAAACTGCGCAAGCTTGACAAAATGGAAGCAAATGTATATAATATTCAATAGAGAAATCTTCAGGGTTGGGTGAAATTCCCTACCGGTGGTAAAAATTTGATGCTAAAAAGGACAGAAAGCAAAAGCAGAATGCTTTTGCTGTAAATAAACCGCAGTGCTCGAGGTACGGAAGTCAGCTTTCGGTTCGCGAAGAGTGCTGCTTTGGTTAATCGGTTGCTTTTTATTTGCCAAATTGCAAGCCCACGAGTCTTTGGCGATTGCCTGGACTGATTCGGTGCGATTCCGAAGCCGACGGTAAAGTCCGGAAGGGAGAAGATGCGTCTTTTTTCGTATGCCCTGTGATTTTTCAGGGTTTTTTAATTTCCGTTTTTATGAAAAAGGGAAAGCGAAGGGAGACGAAAAACAATGAAAAGAATCACAGTCCGAAATCTAACGGTAACCGCGATGCTGGCGGCCGCAGCAGGAGTTTTGATGCTGATGCATATGCCGCTGCCGTTTGTGCCGTCGTTTTTGTCATTTGACGTGGCAGATTTGCCGCCGCTGCTGGCAAGCTTTGCACTCGGTCCGGTTTATGGCGTGTGCGTATGCTTTTTGAAAAACGTGCTACATATGCTTTTGCATTCGTCGCATACGATGGCGGTGGGCGAACTTTCCAATTTTATTTTGAGCAGCGTATTTGTGTTTACTGCCGGCATAATTTACAGAAAGCACAAGACGCGTAAGGGCGCCATTGTCGGCGCGCTCTGCGGCGCGGCGACGGCGGCGGTTGTCTGCGTGTTTACCAATTATTTTGTTGTTTATCCGATTTACGGGGTAGCGATGAATTTGTCGTGGGAAACCATTTTGAGTTTCTATCGGGCAATTCTGCCTTGGGTAGACAATATGTGGCAGGCGCTTTTGATTTTTAATTTGCCGTTTACGTTTGTAAAGGGACTTTGCAGTGCGGTGATTGCGTTTGTGATTTACAAGCCGCTTTCGCCGGTTTTGAAGGGAAAAATGCAATAAAGGGGGCACATGTATGAAAATCATTTTAGATGCAATGGGCGGCGACGCATCGCCGAAGGCACAGCTGGAGGGCGCACTGCGTGCTGTGCGTGAGCTGGGAATAGAGGTTGCACTTGTGGGCGACAGCGGACTGATCGAAGGGCATCTGGATGCGCTTGGCGAAACATTGCCGGAGGGACTCAGTATTGTGCATGCTTCCGAAGTGATTACCAATGATGAGGACCCGGCATTTGCGATACGTAAAAAGAAGGATTCGTCCATTGTTGTGGCGGCGAATATGCTTAAAAACGGTGAGGGCGATGCGCTTGTATCGACGGGTTCGACCGGCGGTGTGCTTTGTGCAGGTCTGTTAATTGTAGGCAGAATCAAAGGGGTACAGCGTCCGGCGCTGGCACCGGTTTATCCGACGGAAACGGGTCATGGCGTGCTGATTGACTGTGGCGCGAATGCGGACTGTAAGCCGCAGTATCTGGCGCAATTCGGCGTGATGGGCAGCATTTATGCGAGCGCTGTGCTCGGCAAGAAAGACGCCAAGGTTGCCCTGATTAACAACGGTGCAGAGGCGCATAAGGGCAGTACGCTTTACAAAGAGGCACATGCACTCTTAAAGCAGGCGCCGATTCATTTTGTCGGTAATTTAGAGGGAAGAGATATTATGACCGGCGCAGTCGATGTGGTTGTTTGTGACGGCTTTACCGGCAATGTGATTTTGAAGGTCATTGAAGGCGTGGCGGGCACGATGCTGAAGAATGTCAAGGGTGCAATGATGAGCTCGCTGAAAAGCAAAATCGGTGCTTTGCTTGCGAAGAATGCATTTAAGTCGCTGAAAAAGAAAATGGATTATTCCGAGCATGGCGGGGCGCTTTTGCTGGGGACGAAATATCCGATTGTGAAGGGGCACGGCGCATCCGATGCAAAGGCGGTCTTTTCTGCAATCCGGCAGGCAATGCGAATTGTTGAGGCAGATGTCGTGAATAAAATTGCTGCGGATATCGAAAAAATGGCCGGCGAAGAGGCATAAATTTGTACAGATAAAACAAATTGCAAGAAAAAATTTGACAAAAAGCCCCATATTTGGTATATACATTAAATAAGATGCTGTATGCATCGGATATTCAGCAGAAAATGGAGGCGAAAATTGAATGGCATTTGATAAGATTAGAGAAATTATTGCTGAACAGCTTGGCTTAGATGCAGATTCTATTACAATGGATTCTTCCTTTATCGATGATTTGGGTGCAGACTCGCTCGATATTGTGAGCTTGATTATGGCGCTTGAAGAGGAATTTGGCATCGAATTTGCCGAGGAAGATGCGGAGAAGATTAAAACAGTCGGTGACGCTGTCAATTACATTTCCGAATAATCTGAAAAGCAAAGGAGTTTCTCCTTTGCTTTTTTACTTTTAGGTGAAAGCAGGAGAGCAGAATGGAAACGACAAGAATTGAAGCTTTTGAAAAAGAAATCGGATATACGTTTAAGGATAAGCAGCTTTTGGTGCTTGCGCTGTCACATTCGTCCTATGCAAATGAGCGTGGTTTGGAAAAAACTATGTGTAACGAGCGTCTGGAGTTTTTGGGCGATGCGATTGTGGATATGGTTGCAAGTGACCGACTCTTTCGCATGATGCCGGACAGCCAGGAAGGTGTTTTGACAAAAACGCGTGCCTCGGTAGTTTGTGAGCCATCTTTTGCCAAACTTGCCGGAGAAATGCATTTTGGCGAATATATCCTGCTTGGCAAAGGGGAGGAAGCTACCGGTGGAAGAACGCGTGCGTCGGTGTTGGCAGACTGCTTTGAGGCTGTGATTGCCGCGATTTATTTGGACGGTGGCTTTGCAACGGCATTTGCGTGGATTGAAGCGCATTTGCGTGCAGCGCTGCAGCAGGCAAGCACAGGCAAGGTAGCGAAGGATTATAAAACTGTGCTACAGGAAAAAACACAAAAGGGGAAGTTCGGACGCGTAACCTATCGCCTGACCGGGGAGCAGGGACCGGACCATGCCAAGATATTTACCGTTCAAGTGTTTGTAGACGACAAATATATGGCTGAAGGTAAGGGCACGAGCAAAAAGGATGCAGAGCAGGCAGCGGCAGGGGCTGCGCTTGCAAAGCTGGAACATGAATAAGTCGATGCGAAAAGTCAATATTCCGATTTTTGTGCCGCACAAGGGCTGTCCGCATCAATGCAGCTTTTGCAATCAAAAAGCAATTACCGGCGCCGGGGATGCGGTGACGGGGAAAACCGTGCGGGAGCATATTTTGCGTGCACTTGGCACAATGCAAAGAGAAAGTACAACGGTGGAGGTCGCCTTTTTTGGCGGAAGTTTTACGGCGATTGATGTACAGCTGCAGGAGGAATTGCTCGGTGCGGTGCAGTCTTTTTTGGAGGAAGGCGCGGTGGACGGTATTCGGATTTCCACCAGACCGGATTGCATAGATGAAGCGGTTGTGGCGCGCCTTCTTCAATACGGTGTTACAAGTGTGGAGTTAGGGGTGCAGTCCTCGGATGATGCTGTGCTTTTAAAAAACGGACGCGGTCATACCTTTGCGGATGTAAAGCGCGCCTTTGCGATTTTGCGTGCGGCGGGTTTTGAGGTTGGGCTGCAGATGATGCTCGGTCTTTACGGATCTTCGTCCGAATCCGATGTGCAGACGGCGCGGGACATTGCTGCGCTAAAGCCGGATACCACGCGTATCTATCCGACGGTGGTTTTAGAGGGTAGTCCGCTTTTGGATTTGTACCGGCAAGGACAATATATGCCCTTGTCTTTGGAAACAGCGGTGGAAACGGCTGCGACGGCATACGGGATTTTTAAAGAGAGCGGTGTGCACGTGCTGCGCATGGGACTGATGGCGTCGGAAAATCTGGCGAGTGGCATGGTAGCCGGACCGCAGCATCCGGCGTTCGGCGAGCTGGTGTTTTCACGTCTGTATCTTCGGAAGATGCAACGTGCGCTGTCGGGAAAAATGGGAGGCGAGGTTACGTTTTTTGTGCATCCCGGTGAGATTTCCAAGGCGCTTGGCAACAAAAAGGAGAATAAAACGCGCATTTTTCGTGAACAAGGTGTAAACATTCGGATTAAAGAGAATGAAACAGTTGAATCCGGTGAGATTTTATGGTAGAATACTCTTATGATATAAAGGGTATTCTGCTATTTTTTTGTAGGGAGTATTGTAAAAGACAAGGGGAGAAAGGCTTTGTATTTAAAAAGCATAGAACTTGTAGGTTTTAAGTCCTTTGCGGACAAAACCATTCTGAATTTCGAGCCGGGCGTAACGGGGGTTGTCGGGCCGAACGGAAGCGGAAAAAGTAATATTTCCGACGCGATTCGATGGGTAATGGGTGAAATGAGCGCCAAGGCGCTGCGCGGCGGCAATATGCAGGATGTTATCTTTAACGGCACGGAAAAACGCAAGCCGCTCGGTTATGCACAGGTGAGCTTAACACTTGAAAATACCGGACGTACATTTAATATCGATTATGATGAGGTATGCGTTTCCAGACGTGTATACCGCAGCGGTGAAAGTGAATACTATATTAACGGTGCGCAGTGCAGACTGAAGGATATCCATGAGCTGTTTATGGATACCGGCCTTGGCCGCGACGGTTATTCGATTATCGGACAGGGCAAGGTCAGTGAAATTGTATCCGGCAAAAATGAGGAGCGCCGTAATATTTTGGATGAGGCTTCCGGTATATCCAAGTTCCGTCACCGCAAGGAGGAGGCGCAGCGTAAGCTTGCGCATACAGAGGAAAACCTTGTGCGCATCAGCGATATTGTAACGGAGCTTGAAGGTCAGGTTGAGCCGTTATTTAAGCAAAGCGAGAAGGCGAAGAAGTATTTAAGTCTGCGCGAATCGTTGAAAAAGATTGATCTGAATCTGTTTATCCGTTCGACGGACCGCTTGAAAAAAGACGGTGATGAAGCGGATAAGAATTTTATTATTGTCACTGAGCAGCTCAGCAAATCGCAGAGTGCATTTGCTGAAACAGAGGCGCGCATTGAAGAAGAAAATGCCAAAGCGGAGGCGCAGGAGCAACGCGTGAATGCCCTGCATACACAAAGCACGGAAACTGAGGTTGTTATTCGTGAGTATTTGGGTGAAATTGATGTCCTGCATCAGAAGATTGAATCCGGAAAAACGGCATCGGGCAGAAGTGCGGCCGATGTAAAGAATTTAAAGACGCGTCTTGCGTCGGCACAGGAAATGCATGCCGGTCTGGAAGGCGAGCGCCGCGCTTTGGAAGCGCAGGTGGATGAAAAGAAGAAGGAGCTTGCCGCCCTGGAGCAGGCAAGCACTCTTGCCGGAGAACAGTATGAAGAAAATGTACGTGCCATCAATGACGCAAAGAGTGATATTATTGAAAAGCTCAATGAAATTGCGGAGTTGAAGGCGAAGCTGAGTTCGCTTGAAGCCTTCAAGACAAGCTTTGCGGAGCGCAGAGAGGCGTTGTCGCAGACACAAGCGGCAAGCGCACAGACGATTGCTGCACTTACGGAGAAAAAAGAAGAGGCGCAGGCGCGCTTTGATGCGCAGCAAAAAGAAATTGCGGCGCTGGGAAGTGCGAATGCGGAATTTGAAAAGCAAACGCTGATCCGGGAAGGTGAGTATGCTGCGGCGGAGCTTGCGCGCACAGAAGCAGCGGAAGAATTTAACAAAAAGGTATCGCGCCTTACGATGCTACGGGAAATGGAGAAGGATTTCGAAGGTTTTAACCGCAGTGTAAAAGGTGTTCTGGAGGCGCACAGTCGCGGTGACCTGAAGCATACAAAGCTGTACGGTGCGTTGACGGCTTTAATGGAGGTTGAGCCGAAAGCCGTAATTGCGATTGAAACCGTACTGGGTGCGGCTGCGCAGAATATTGTTGTTGAAACCGAAGACGATGCGAAGGCAGCGATTGCCTATTTAAAGCAAAACAAGCTTGGCAGAGTGACATTTTTACCGGTATCTTCCGTGAAGGGCAGTACCCTTGCTGAGGAGAAGGAAGTCGCTGGTATGCGTGGGTTTGTTGCGATAGCGAGTGATTTGGTTAAAACAGATGCGCGCTATACGGATATCATTCGGCATTTGCTCGGCAGAACGGTTGTCGTTGACGGAATTGACAATGCCATTGCCATCAGCCGCAAATTTGGTTACCGTTTCCGTGTGGTTACACTTGAAGGGGAAGTGTTTAATGCGGGTGGTGCCATTACGGGCGGCAGTGTAAATAAACACACGGGTCTTTTAAGCCGTGCAGGTGAAATCAAGACGCTGGAAAAGGAAACGGAGGCATTAAAGGCAAAGGTGGAGGCGGCAGAGCAGAAGATGCAGACCGTTAAGGATACCATTGCCGAAATTGCAAAGGAAAGTGCAAAAACTGCCGAGGCGTTGAATCAGGCGCGCCAGATTTGTGTTCGCTTAGAGGCGGATGCACAGTATGCGGCGCAGGAGCTTTTTGCAAGCGAAAATGCCGTAGCTGCTGCGGCAGTAGAGCAGGAACAGATTGACCTGCAAATCAAGGAGGCAAATGACAGCATTGCGATTGTCATTAATCATATCACATCCAATGAGTTTGCCGTAGAAAATGCAAACAGGGAAATTTCTGCACGTGAAGAAGATTTGGCAGGCTGTGAAGTGGCGCGTACAGCTGCGGCTGAAGCGGTTTCAGCCAAGCAGATTGAAATTACGACAGTCAGCCGTGATGTTCTGGCGCTTGAACAGCGTGGGGCAGATGTGTTGGGACAGATTGGAGAAATTGCACGTGACATCGAAAGCCGTGAGGAGGATATCCGTGCAAACGATGATGCAGCTGTCGGCATGCTCAAGGAAATTCAGCAAAAGGAACTGCTTGTTGCCGAAACGCGCAAAAAGTCCGAACAGATTTATGCGGATATTGAGGCGGCAAATGCAGCGCGCGCTGATGCAAAAGCAGCTGCAGCACAGCTGATGGAAGACAGCAAAGAGGCACGTGAAAAAATCTTTGCGCTGCGTGAGGAGCAGAGCCGTATCAATAGTCGCCGCATCAAGATTTCCGAGGAGCTTGAAACCTTGTCGGAGCGCATCTGGGAAGATTATGAAATGACCTATTCTGCGGCATTGGAGTATAAGACGGATATCGGTACGGTGACGGAGGCGCAAAAGGAGCTTGCGTCCTTGCGCGGACAGATTCGTGCACTCGGTAATGTCAATGTGGACGCGATTGAGGAGTATAAGGCGGTGAAGGAGCGATACGACTTCCTCTCCAACCAATATAACGATTTAACTGCGGCGAAGCAGGATCTGGAAAAGCTGATTGTTTCGATTCAGGAAAAAATGAAGGAGCAGTTTAAAGAGCAGTTCTCGATTATCAACAAGCACTTCAGCGAGACATTTACGGCGCTGTTCGGCGGCGGTCGCGCAGAATTGAAGCTTGTGGATCCGGACAATGTACTTGAAAGCGGTATTGAAATTGAGGCGCAGCCGCCGGGCAAAAAGCTGCAGAATCTGAGCTTGCTTTCGGGTGGTGAGATGGCATTTACCGCGATTGCGCTTCTGTTTGCCATTCTGAAAGTAAGACCGACGCCGTTTTGTGTGCTCGACGAGATTGAGGCGGCGCTGGATGAATCAAATGTTTATCGCTTTGCAGATTATGTACGTGACTACAGCAAGAAGACACAGTTTATTTTAGTAACGCACCGTCGCGGTACGATGGAGGCGGCAGATCTTCTGTATGGCGTAACCATGCAGGAGAAGGGTGTGTCGAAGCTGTTGGCGCTGCGTCTGGACGAAGCGCAGAATTTAGAATAGGAAATGGGTAGAAGAAATGGGATTTTTTGATAAATTAAAAAGCGGACTTACAAAAACACGTGATGCCTTTTCGGAAAAAGTCAATCAGGTGTTTGCCGCGTTTACAAAAGTGGATGAAGAGCTCTTTGAGGAGCTGGAAGAGGCACTCATTACAGCAGATGTCGGTTTTGAAACCTCGATGGAAATCATTGATGCTTTGCGCGAGCGTGTGAAGCGCACACGTACGGAGGATGCACAGGCGGTACGTGCGATGCTCGGTGAGGTGATCTCTGAGATGCTGGCAGAAACCGAAACCCCGTTTTTAGAGGCGGGGAAGCCGGCGGTGCTTTTGGTGATTGGCGTTAACGGCGTCGGCAAAACAACCAGCATCGGTAAGCTGACCGCACATTTCAAGAGCGAGGGCAAAAAGGTAATGTTGGCAGCTGCAGATACCTTCCGTGCAGCGGCAATTGACCAGCTTGACATCTGGGCACAGCGCAATGACTGCGAAATTGTAAAGCACGATGAGGGGGCGGACCCGGGTGCGGTTGTATTTGATGCGCTGAAGGCAGCGAAAGCGCGCGGCGTCGAGCTTTTGATTTGTGATACGGCGGGCAGACTGCACAATAAAAAGAACCTGATGGATGAGCTTGGTAAGATTTCGCGTATTATAGACCGCGAAGCGCCGGAGTTTCAAAAGCAGGTTTTGCTTGTTTTAGATGCGACGACAGGACAAAATGCGATCAGTCAGGCGAAGCTCTTTTCTGAGAGTGCCGGTAATGACGGCATTAATCTGACAAAGCATGACGGTACGGCAAAGGGTGGCGTTGTCATCGGCATTTGCCGTGAACAGAATATCCCGGTGCGTTTTGTCGGTGTCGGCGAAGGGCTCTATGATTTGCAGCCGTTTTGTGCAGCAGATTTTGCGAAGGCTCTGATGGAGTAAATGAAAAGGAAGTGGAATTGTGGCATTTAACGAAAAGGATTTCCGAAATGCGAAAACGGTAAGCGCGGCACATCCGAGGCTTAAGCGTCATGCAGTGCTTTGGGCGGCGGTTGTATTGCTTGCAATTTTGGCGATGGCGACGTTGGCGATGTATGTGCAGTATATTCAGATTCGGGAGGTCGGTGTACAGTATACCGAGGTGTATTTTACGAATCTGCGCGTAGGCATTATAGCACAGCTGGTAAGCTTTTTAATCATCTTTGTGCTTTTTACAGTCAACAATCTTGTTCTTCGCAAGATTGCGTGGCGTGAACATAATGATTTGCATATCATTTCCAAGCTGACGCCGATGCTGTTGGTTACGGCAGTCATTGCTTTTGTGGCAAGTCGGTTTATCGGTGAAAATGTTTATACGCGTTTTTTGGAATTTGTCAATGCTACGATGTTTCATCAGACGGATCCGCTTTTGAATCAGGATATCGGTTATTATATGTTCCAAAGACCGTTTATCATGGCATTGGTGGATAGTGCAAAAGTGGTTTTGATTATTCAGGCAATCTATACGGTGATTGTTTACTGTGTTTTATATGCGCGCATGGGTGTGGACAGCTTTAGTGACATTTTCAGAAGCAGAGCTGTGCTGGTGCATTGCTGTGTAGATGTATTTTTGATTTTTATTTGTATTGCGTTGACGTTCAAATTCAATTCTGAGAACTTGCTGTACGGAACATTTGGAAATGACCTTGCCGGTGCCGGCTATACGGATACGTATATCTGGCAGGCCTATTATAAGTGTGCGCCGTTTGTGTTGCTTCTGGCCATTGCTGTGACGGTGATTATGCTGGCGCGCGGCAAAATCAAGGGTGCTGTGGGAGGCGTGTTGTTGTTTCCGGCGGCATGGATTTTGAGCGGTGTGATTGCGCTTGGTGTCCAAACGCTCGTTGTTGCGCCGAATGATATTGCCATTGAGTCCGATAATATTTGTAATAACATTCTGATGACCCGAAGTGCGTACGGGCTGGATAAAATCAGAGAGATTGCATTGCCGATTAACAATACGCTGACGCAAAGAGATTTAGAAGCAAACAGAGATACAATAGAAAATATCCGTATTCTGGATTATAACTCTACGGTAACGGCGTTTAATAAGCTGCAGGGAATTAAACCGTACTATGCGTTTAAAAATACAGACATTACGTCATATACCGTGAATGGAAAAAAGACAGCTGTGGCACTTGGTGCACGTGAGCTGGACTATGAAAAGCTGGCAACGGATGCCAATGACAGCTATGTAAATAAAACTTACAAGTATACGCACGGCTACGGCATTGCTGCCAGCGTGATGAATCAGGCGACCGCAGAGGGGCAGCCGACCTTTATCGCCAAGAATATTCCGCTGGAAATCGAACCGGGCTTTGTCGAGGTGCAGCAGCCGCGTATTTATTACGGAGAATATACCAATCGACATGTGATTGTAAATACAAAGCTGAAGGAAATTGATTATTCCGAAGGACAAAGCAATGTGGAATTTTCTTATGACGGTGAGGGTGGTATTCCCTTAAACGGCTTTAACCGATTGCTGTTTTCCCTTTTGGAAGGAGACTATAAGCTTCTGGTTTCCGGTCAGGTGAATTCGCAGTCGAAAATTCTGACAAACCGTAACGTGCGCGAGCGTGTGCAAAGTGTAGCACCGTTCTTTGCCTATGATGAAAATCCGTATCTTGTTGTGAGCGCGGAGGGGAAGCTGAAATGGGTTTTGGATGCCTATACGGTTTCAGATCAATTCCCATATGCGCAAAAACATAAGGCAGGGTATAACTACATCCGAAACAGCATTAAGGTAATTGTAGATGCTTATGACGGAACGGTACAGTTCTATATTACGGATGAAACGGACCCGATTGCGCAGACCTATAAAAAGATTTATCCGCGTCTGTTCGAAGCAGGGGCGTTGCCGGAGGACATCCGCAGTCATGTGCGCTATCCGGAGTATCTGTTCAATGTGCAGGCGGAAATGTATAAAAAGTATCATATTACGGATCCGCACGTGTTTTATAACAGCAGTGATATCTGGGATATTGCAATGGAAAAATCCGGCGAAGCGGATGCACAGTATATTGTACCGTACTATAATATGATGCAGTTGTACGGTCTGGAGAATAACGGAATGAGTCTGTATCTGACGATGCCGTTTACGATTTTAAATAAAGATTATATTTCCAGCTATTTTGTAGCCGGTTCCGACGGTGACAGCTATGGACAGCTTGTAAGCTACCGTTTCATCAATGCAGAAAAGAATGCGTATGGTACGATGCAGATGGAAAACCGTATTGATAATGACCCGGATATTTCCGGGCAGATGACACTCTGGGGACAGGGCGGTTCCAATGTAATACGCGGCAATATGATTATCGTGCCGATTAAGGACTCGCTTTTGTATGTGGAGCCGGTGTATATTACAACCAACAACGCGGCTTCTTTCCCTGAATTAAAGCGCGTGATTGTCGGCTACAAGGAAAACATTGTTATGGGCGAAAATCTGCAAGTCTGCTTGCAGAAGCTGTTTGGTGAAGGCGGACTTGCATATAAAACGCCTGAAAAACCGGTTGTGCCTGAGGCGGTTGTGCCGGAAGAAATTCCGCAGCTGACGCCGGAAGCGGAAGTGCCGCCGCCGGTTGAAGAGGACGCCGTTTTATCGCAGGTGCGTGAGCTGTATACACTTTATAAGCAATACAATGCGCAGGG
>JAZSGM010000081.1:0-6059 GCA_045532715.1 Clostridia bacterium | reverse complement strand
CTCGGACATTTCATCGCTTACACAGCTTAAAATATTTGCAACTTCTTTTTGGAAATCTTTTCCGCTGTCATAGGCAAACAGTTCACACGCCGCATCATACTTCGGATAAAGAATGTATCTATCCTCTTCAGCTGCAAGCTCAACAACAGCGTCCACATAAAACAGCTCCGGATTTGCATTGATTACCCAGGCGTACAGTTCTGCCAATTCTTCGGCAGAAATATCTGTTTTTACCGCAATATCCGCTTGCTTTGCAAGCAGAGCAGCTTCAATCAGCATGCGTTCTTCCGATAAATCTCGCGAAAACGAGCTTTTCCCCGGGAACATTCCCTTGCTCAGCAGAGGTAGCTCAAAACGCATTACGCCACTTTCAGCATCTTCATTTTGCTGCAGCTCGACCGTTTTACGTTCAGGCAGTTCGGGCAAGGTTACCTCGACAACTTCACGCTCCGGTATATCGCTTATGTCATCAATTACTTTTTCCGCATGCGTTCTTACCGTCAAAGCACAAACACATGCAAGCAAACAGCTTAGTGTAATAAAAACATTCCTTTTTGCCATATCATTTCCCCCACACAACAAGCCCCTGTGCTAAATCACAATTCAATCATTTCAGCAATGTACATAGATAACAGGATTGCATCATTTATATCAACCTGTGCATCCTGATATACATCTGCCGTCTTCTGCATATAATTTGTCCATTCCATATCCCACGCAGCAAGATATTGGTTCAGCTTAATTATATCCTTAATATTAATTTTTCCGTCTGCGTAAATATCCCCAATAAGCGCTTTTGCTCCGACACCGCTATGCGCTACCCATACAGCTTCCTCATTTTCATCATACATATTGCAGGCATCCACATAAAGCAGCGCTGCGTTCGCCGCAGATGGCTTAAACGCGTACTCAATTGTCAGCAATGCATCCGAAGCAAGCATTTCCCCGTTTGCATCCAGCGCTACATAAATTCTTTCGTTTTCTTCATCAATTTCAACAGTCGCAGACGCATTTTGCAAGGCAGCCCCTTTATTGACGCGCAGAAGCTCAATCATATCACTGTCATAGGCAAGCGCAAAGCGACCGCTGCACACTTCTGTATTATTATTTAAGAACACGGACAGAACACCATTTTCCATGTTCGAGTCATCAATCTCAAGTTTTGTCATTTCCGGATACAGGCTTTCCAATACAGCTTTCACATTTAACACGCCGTAACCGTAATGAATATCATAGCCGGTATCGCCTTTGTCCATTGCCGTCTTCATAAACAAATCCGCAATATCATCATAGGTGTACTCCGGAAACGCCTCTTTCACCAGCGCAACAATACCGGTAACAATCGGCGTAGAAACAGACGTGCCACTCTCGGCTTTTGTGCCGCCTGTGTATGCCAGACTGACCAACGATCTGCCGGGCACCGTTACAAACACACTGTTATTTCTCTGTGAAAATGTCGCAATGCTCATATCCTTTTCCAGGGAGCCGACACCGATTACATTATCAAATCCCGCCGGATAATAAACATCCGACGTTCCGTAATTTCCTACTGCAGATACAACAATAATGCCATTATCCACAGCTTTATCTATAACGGCTTTAAGCTCTGCCAAAGCATCCGGGTCGGAAATTTTCCCGCCAAGGCTCAGATTAATTATATCGCACTCGCACGCAATCGCTTTATTTAAACCAAGCAAAATGCTGGAAAACGTGAGCGTTTTACCATCTGTAATTTTAATCGGGATAATAGAAGCATTCGGTGCAACACCCGCAATCCCCATTGCATTGTCAAGCTGCGCGGCAATGATGCCCGTTACTGCAGTTCCGTGTCCGTAGTTGTCATTATAATCCGTTGCCGTACCGTTTGCAATACAGTTATAGCCTTCAAGAATTTTACTTTGATCCAAATCCGGATGATCGACCTTCAAGCCGCTGTCCACCACAGCGATTTTCACGCCTTTACCGGTTACGCCAACATCCTTTACTGCCGCAAAGTCTATCGCATCCATATACCATTGCTCTTTATAATCCGTATCGTTAAAAACATAAGATGTGTCCAGATCAAAAAGCTCAAGCTCACAATCCGGAAAAGTGCACAGCACTTCATCCGGCGAAAAAGTTTCATATACCGCATTCATATCCGTAGCTAAATACAGCCCATCTCCAAGCGCAACAAAGTCATTTTGCTCCGCAAGTGAAAAGACCGTCGCTTCGCTTTCTTCTATTCTGAATATGATACCGCTTTGCGTCTCGGCACAGACGCTAACCCCTATACCGATGCTGATTAAGCATATTAACAAGCATATAAACTTTTTCATATGAACACCTCTCATACAAACAACACATCCAAATCGAAAAACAGGCAAAGCGGGATGGTTGTAACCAACCATCCCACTACACCTTTAAAGCCTGATCATCATACGATAAAGCTTCCGTTTATTTTTTTGTAATTGTAACCGTCTGTGCACTTTCGTTCCATTCAACAGTTGCACCTAACTTTTCAGAAATAAATCTGATTGGTGTATAAGTTCTGTCGTTTTCGATAAATGCCGGACTGTCAAGTGTTACTTCCTGACCGTTTACATAAGCCTTATCGCTGTCGATGTTGATAATAATTTCAACGTCGCCCTTTGTGATAACAACCTTGTTCGGTTCAGCCTCAGTCCAGAGAACGGTTGCGCCAAGACTTTCAGCAACAAATCTTGCCGGCAGCATCGTTCTGCCGTTTACAATCTTCGGTGCTACATCGTTTGTCTTTGTTTCGCCAAATACCTTTGCACTCGTCTGACCGATAGTGAGAATGATCTGGTTCTTTGTCACATCCTCTAAAATCCACTTCGCATAAAGCGTAATGTTCTTTGTTACACGCGTTGCAAAGTCATACGCAGCTGTGCATTCCTTATCTGTGTACCAGCCGTCAAATGTGTAGCCGGCTTTAATCGGGTTCGCCGGTGCAGACGCAAGACCGTTCTGCCTTACACTCTGCTTTGCAACAGCGCTGCCGCCGTCTGTGTCAAACTTAACTGCGTAAGTAGCAACACCGCTGCCACCGCCGCCACCGGAAACAACATCATCAACAGGCTCGGTATAAATCAGGTATTCGGAGAAGTGACCGAGTTCAACCGTTACGCTCTGGCTTTCAGCATCATACTTCGGCTTCAGGATATTTGTTAAGTTACCTAAATCATCTAAGAACTTAACAACAACCTTACCTCTGCCCGACGGTTTAACATACGGAAGTGTTACAGTCGCTTTACCCATTTCGCCAAAGCTTGCTGCAACAGAATTGCCTTCTTCATCCACAATGCTCAAGCTGTATACAACCGGCGCCTTAGAGGATACCTTTTCAACCTTAGCAGCCTGCGCTTCTGTCATGTCTTCCTCAGCAGTCTTTTCAACCGAGAAGGAAAGTGTGGTTGCCGAAGCACCGGCCTCCTGAACTGCCGCAAGTGCCTTTGCATCCAGCGTAATTGTAGATGCTTTGTTTTCTTCGCTGCCGTCCTTTAAGGTAATCTCAAGTGCAGCCTCTGCATCAACATTGATAATCTTATCTACTGTTTCAGCCGGAATTGCAACGGTGTTTACCTTTGTATCCGCAATTACCGTTACGTCAATCGTAACCTTCTTAACTTCTGCTTCAGGAGCAACTGCTACATCCGTTACGATAATAGTTTTATCGTCAACCGGTGCTGCTTCAATTGCAACATTTTCATCCTCTGTCAGCTTTTCTGCTACAGTTTCGGAAACAACAGTCACTGTCAGCGCTGTGTCTTTATCTACAGCATAGTTCTTTGCTTTTTCGCCCTTGATTACAAAGTTGGTTACCTTCAGGGTTGTTGTGATGGTTGTAGTTTCTTCCTCTGTTACCTTTTCAGAAGATACAACCAAGGTCTTAACCTTATCAAAATCAACCTCTACGCCCTCTGCATCAGCTTCTAAAACACCTGCGAGGAATGCGGTCTTCATGCCCATATCTACCGCTTCAACCGTCAATTCAATCGGTTTTACAACAACGGCTACCGGCTTCTCCACTGCTGCATATTCAGCATCACCCGCCTGGGAAACCGTAATCGTAGCTTCGCCGGCACCGATGATGGTTACCGTACCGTCTTCTGCAACAGTTACAACCTCTTCGTTGCTGCTTGCATAGGTGAATGTATCGAGCTTGGAATCGGCATCCGGTGTTACTTCAAGCTTGAAGGCTTCCTCACCGTATGTCTTTTCGCCAACCTCTGCAACCGTGATTACCTGCGGTGTCTTGTCGAAAATCTCAAATACACCCTTGTTGAAGGTAATATCATAATTGTCATTGATTGCCAAAGTACCAATCTTGATGTCGTACTTACCTACTGTTTCGCCTGCAACTCTCTCGAGTGCGCCGGTTACAGCATCATCGCCAACCAGGTTGCCTTCTACCACATAGGTAAGCTCCGGATCATCCTGTTCAATCTTCTTGAATGCATCCTTTGCAGTAATCACGATTTCTACCTTGTTTACAACAAGTGCCTGCTTCTTTTCAAATGCAGCGTAATCGTCGTTACCAGCCTGTCTTACATAAATGTCTGTCTTACCGGCAGCCTTGATTGTAACTACGCCGTTTTCGGAAATTTCAGCTACATCCGGGTTGCTGCTTTCGAATGTAAACTCGTTTAAGCCGGAAGCTTCATCCGGTGTAACTACCACTTCGAAGCTGTCGTCGCCGTATGTCTTCTCTGTAATTTCAGATACAGTGATTACCTGCGGTGTCTTATCGAAAATCTCAAATACACCCTTATTGAAGGTAATGTTGTAGTTATCATTGATTGCCAAAGTACCGATCTTGATGTCATACTTACCTACTTTTTGGCCTGCAACTCTTTCAAGCGCACCGGTTACAGCATCATCGCCAACCAATTTGCCTTCTACTACATAGGTAAGCTCCGGATCCTCCTGACCAATCTTCTTGGATGCATCATTTGCAGTAATCACGATTTCTACCTTGTTTACAACAAGTGCCTGCTTCTTTTCAAATGCAGCGTAATCGTCGTTACCAGCCTGTCTTACATAAATGTCTGTCTTACCGGCAGCCTTAATTGTAACTACGCCGTTTTCGGAAATTTCAGCTACATCCGGGTTGCTGCTTTCGAATGTAAACTCATTTAAGCCGGAAGCTTCATCCGGTGTAACTACCACTTCGAAGCTGTCATCGCCGTATGTCTTCTCAGTAATTTCAGATACAGTAATCTTCTGAACAATCTTGTCCAGAATTTCAAATACACCCTTCTCGAAATCGAGGTCATAGTTGTCACTTAAATCCAGTGTACCCTGTTCGATGTCGTACTTACCTGCTTTTTCGCCTTTTTCTCTCTTCAGCGCACCGGTGAAATTATCATCTCCGTAAAGCTCACCTTCGATAATCTCATATTCAAAAAACTCCGGATCTGCATCGCCGACTCTCTTCGAGGTCGAAACAGCTGCAACCGTAATCGGTGCTTTAGAAATCTTTGCTTTAATGCCGGTCGGCTGCTCAACTGTATAATTGTCCTTTGCTTCACCTTCAAGCACAATCTCATCCACTGTTACCGCAATGCTCTTGGTCGATGCATTTGCACTTGCAAACGTACCGAATTCCGGAATCAATGCAACAACATCGTCATCACCAACAACACCTACAAGCTCACCGCCGGAAAGCTGTGCAGCTGTCGTGCCGTCATAGGTCTTATTTGCAGCCTTCAGGCCATCAATCGTAAGCTCTTTCGGCTCAATTGTCAGTGTTGCAGTCTTCTTCGCCGTACGGTAGCCTGCGCATCTTGCGATAGCGGTTACTTCGTACACGCCGACATTTTTCTGTTCATTGTTTTCGTAGGAAACCTCAACATCGTCAAGCGTCTTACCGTTTGCCTTAAAGCTTGTAGCTTTAAGCGCGAACGCAGAACCGTTATACGTCTCGGTTGCATCTGCGAATTTGAAATCAAACTCCGGCAAGCCAACCGTATCGTTCACAACTTCCGGGTTTACGTTTTCATAATTCATGCTTGCATCCGTGCTTGCGATGTCACCTTCATTGTAGGTAACTGTCA
>JAZSGM010000188.1:0-4344 GCA_045532715.1 Clostridia bacterium | reverse complement strand
AAATGCTGAAAGACGATGTCTTCTACGGCGATTTTGAGCGCAAAATGCAGTTTAACGCCAGCGGCTATATCGGCAAGGTGCGCGAAATGCGCGATGTGCTTTGTCCGCTTCTTTGCGCAAACGACGATGAGGCGACGGTAGCGGCGTATTTCCCGGACTCTAAAAAAAGCGCGGTCAGCATCAAAAAATGCAACGGCTTTACCTCGATTTATTGCGGCGCAAAGCACGTAAACAGCGACTTTGTGCGCGCGGTTGCGGAATTTGCAGGCTGTCATATTTACTGCGCTACCAACGACGTGCTCTACGCAAATAAAAATTTTATTACCTTCCACGCCGCATCGGGCGGGGAGAAGGTTATCAAACTGCCGCACAATGCAAGCGCGTTTGAGGTCTATGAAGAAAAGTATTACTCGAAGGACTCTGACGAAATCCGCTTTAACATCAAACGTGGGCAGACGCTGATGTTTGAATTGAAATAATGTTATAACAAAAAAGGTCTGCCGAATCTACAGATTCGACAGACCTTTATTTGTTTTAAAACTTTGTGATATACGATTTGACGAGCTCTTCCAAAATCTCGTCGCTTTCGACCTTACCGATCAGGCTTCGTGCATTGTTGTAGTTGGTAATGTAGGTCGGGTCGCCGGAAAGAATGTAGCCCACCAGCTGGTTTACAGGGTTATATCCCTTCACCTTCAAAGCCTCGTACACGGTGCGGATGATTTCGTGCACTTCATTGGTGCGTTCGTTTTCAATTTGACCCATTTTCATGGTGTGATGCAAAGGCATAAGAAACCCTCCTTCATTATCAAATCATTTTATAAATCTATTGTACCACAAATTCTGTTGCAGTTCAATGATAAATTTATGAACATTGTGTGAAATTAGTTGTCGCGCAGCTTTGCACCTGCATTTGCCTCAAGGCTTCGGAGAATTTTGCCCATTACCTTGGTGATTTCCTCTTCGGTGAGGGTGCGGTCGTCCGCGCGCAGGGTTACGGAGTAGGCCATACTCTTTTTGCCCTCCGGAATCTGTGCGCCCTTGTAAATATCGAAAAGTGTGATGTCGGTCAAAAGCTTGCCGCCTGCCTTTTCGATGATGTCATAAATGTCACCTGCGAGCACTTCGTCGTCAACGAGCATTGCAATGTCACGCGATACCGCCGGATACTTCGGCAGCTTCTTATAGGTCTTTACCGCACTTGCGTTTTCGAAGATAGCGTCAAAGCTAATTTCTGCCAGGTAGCAAGCGCAGTCCATACCGTAGTTCTTCACAACCATCGGATGTGCCTGACCGAGATAGCCTGCAACCTTGCCGCCAATGCTTACAGATGCGCATCTGCCGCCGTGGTAGGTCGGATTGTCCGTTACCGGGCGGAATTTATAGTCGGTGATGCCTAAAATGTCAAACATTTCTTCAATACTGCCCTTGAGTGCGTAGAAATCACCTTCACCGTAGGTACCGATGGTTACAATGTTGGTTTCCTTCGGCAGCTGTTCGCCTGCGATTGGCTCATAAATCTTTGCGATTTCGAACAGCTTTGCATTTTCGTTTTTCTGGTTGTAGTTGCGCGCCAGGATTTCCAGCATAGACGCCAGTGTTGTTGTGCGCATAATGGAGTTTTCTTCGCCGAGCGGGTTGGTGATGACAACCACGTTTCTCTTTTCGGAGTCTGCCGGGATGCGCAGCTTGTCAAAAATGGTCGGGCTGGTAAACGAGTAGGTCATGATTTCGTACATGCCCTCTGCCACCAGAACGGATTTGATCTTATCCTCCATCTTCTGCTCTGCGTTTTTGCCGCCTGTCGTGATGGCGCCGCTCATCAGCGTGGACGCAATGTTGTTGTAGCCGTAAATGCGGACGATTTCCTCTGCCAGGTCCGCTTCGCTTTCGATATCCAGACGCAGGGTAGGGATGGTTACCTCCATCGTTTCACGGTTGACCTTCAGTTCAAGCTTTTCCAAAGTGGAAATCATATATTCTGTGTCAATATCTGCACCGAGGAATGCATTAATCTTTTCCGGACGCAGCTTTAATACGCGCGGCTTCGGCAGCTCGCCACATACATCAATCATACCGCCAACGACTTCACCGCAGCCGAGCAGCTCAACAAGCTCACAGGCTCTGTCCACAGCTTCGGCGGTCATATTTGCATCCAGTCCCTTTTCATATTTCGCACTTGCCTCTGTACGAAGACCTAACTTCTTTGCCGTCACACGAACGGAAGCACCGTCAAAGTTGGCGCTTTCAAACAGTATGGTCGTTGTATCGTCCTTTACTTCGGAGTTGAGCGCGCCCATAACGCCGGCAACGGCAACGGCTCTTTCTTCATCAGCGATGACGAGCATCGAGGAATCGAGTGTGCGCTCTACATCGTCCAGCGTTGTGATTTTTTCGCCGTCCTCTGCACGGCGCACAATGATGTGATTGCCGCACACATCACGCAAATCGAATGCATGCATCGGCTGACCGTACTCTAAGAGCAGGTAGTTTGTGATGTCGACGATATTGTTAATCGAGCGGATGCCCGATGCCTTTAAGCGCTTTACCATCCAGTCCGGGGACGGACCGATTTTAACATTCTTTACAAGTCTTGCGCTGTAGCGCGGGCAGTAGGTGTTGTCGAGTACATCTACCTTTACGGTATCTGCAACATTGCCTTCGTTGCCCTTTACCTCCGGCTTGTGCAGTGTAATCGGGCGGTCAAAGGTCACAGCGGTCTCCTTTGCAAGACCGAGCACACTCTGGCAGTCCGGGCGGTTGGAGGTGATTTCAAATTCAATTACGGTTTCGTTTAAACCGAATACATCTTTAATATCAATACCTACCTTGGTATCCTCCGGCAAAATCAGAATGCCGTATTCCGGCTCATAGCCGAGGTCTTCTACTGTGATGCCAAGCTCCTCGTGCGAGCAGAGCATACCTTCGCTCACCACGCCGCGCAGCTTGCCCTTTTTAATCGTTACGCCGCCGGCAAGCTTGGAGCCGTGCAGTGCAACCGGTACAATCTGACCGACCTTTACGTTCTTTGCACCTGTAACAATCTGCAGCTTCTCTGTGCCGACGTCTAACTGACATACCACCAGAGAATCGGCATTTTCGTGCTTTTCAATCTCTAAAATCTTACCCGTTACTACATTCTGCAGCTCTGCGCCGAGCTCTTCAAAGCCTTCCACCATTGTACCGGACATGGTGAGCGCGTCTGCGTACTGCTTCGGTGTAATATCGGAAATATCAACAAATTCGTTTAACCAACTTTTGGATACTTTCATTTCACTAATCCTCCCTTAAAACTGTTTTAAGAACTTAAGATCGTTCTCAAAGAACAGTCTTAAATCGTCGATGTCGTAACGGCGCATTGCCACACGCTCCAGACCTAAGCCGAACGCAAAGCCGCTGTATTCTTCCGGATCAATACCGCAGCCGGAGAGTACCTTCGGGTGTACCATGCCGGCACCTAAAATTTCAATCCAGCCTTCGCCCTTGCACACACGGCAACCCTTGCCACCGCAGACAAAGCAGGAAACGTCCACCTCGGCACTCGGCTCCGTGAACGGGAAGTGATGCGGACGGAAGCGTACCTTTGCATCCTCGCCGTAGAGTGCCTTTACGAAGGTTTCAAGTGTGCCCTTCAAATCGCCCATGGTGATGCCCTTGTCTACCACAAGACCTTCAATCTGGTGGAAGAGCGGGGAGTGGGTTGCGTCCACGGCGTCGCTTCTGTATACTCTGCCCGGCGCGATCACGCGGATCGGCGGCTTCTGCTTTTCCATAACACGTACCTGCACCGGCGAGGTCTGTGTACGCAGTACAACGTTATCGTTGATATAGAATGTATCCTGTGTATCACGTGCCGGATGGTTCTTCGGGATGTTTAATGCCTCGAAGTTGTAGTAGTCTAATTCTACGTCCGGACCGTCAGCAATGGAGAAGCCCATACCGATGAAAATGTCCTTGATTTCAGAGAGAACCTGCGAGAGCGGATGAAGCTTACCCTGCGGCTTACGCTTGTTGCTGATGGTAACGTCGATTTTCTCTGCAGCCATCTTTTCTTCCATTGCCTTTGCAGCGAGTGCTTCGTTCTTACCGCCAAGCAAGGTTTCGATTTCTTCGCGTACTGTGTTTGCCAGCGCGCCTACAATCGGTCTTTCCTCTGCGGAAAGCGCACCCATTCCACGCAGTACGGCGGTGATTTCACCCTTTTTACCTAAGTATTTGACACGGATGTCGTCAAGCGCCTTTAAGTCAGCAGCTGCTTCAATGGCTGCCGCTGCTTCGGACTTGATTTTTTCAAGCATTTCCTTCACATTTATCATTCCTTTTTAAATAAATTAACAAAATAAA
>JAZSGM010000139.1:0-2339 GCA_045532715.1 Clostridia bacterium | reverse complement strand
TCATCCGTTGCCCAGCCGATGAAGGTATAATTTGCCTTCTGCGGCACCTGCGACAAGGTCAGCGGTTCATCATACTTCTTGGTCTGACTCGAAATTCCTGTTCCGCCGTTTAAAACATAGCTTACCGTGTACTGTAACTCTTTCCATTTTGCACTAAGCGTATGCGCGGTATCTCTGCTCATCACCGTTGTGCTTGTGATTTTTGTATCTCCAAGATACCATCCGAGCAGCTCATAGCCTTTTCTCGTTAAAGCAGGCAGCTCGCCATAGGCTTCGCCGTAAGTTACAAATCTGCTTGCGCAGGTCGCTTCAAAGCCGGTATCAAAAGAAACCTTGATACGTTTTAATTCCCATACTGCATACAAGGTGCAATTTATATTCTCGTTAAAATACGAACCTGCTGCATAATCTGCTTCGGTCGCAGCTGCACTTTTTGCCCAGCCGCAGAAATCATAACCAAATCTGCTCGGCACAGTTGTTGGGATCCGAATCGACTGCCCATACAATTTGTCCTGTGCGGACGGCGCACCACTGCCGCCATTGGCGTTATACCTGATGGAAAAAGACTGCTGCAGGGTGGCAGAAACGGCCTGCGGGTTTACGTTTTCATAATTCATGCTTACATCCGTGCTTGCGATGTCACCTTCATTGTAGGTAACTGTCAGCTCGGTTTCTTCCCAATCGCCTGCCAGCACATCAAACACAACCGTTAACAATGTAACATCTTTTTTTACATTTTCGATGTGAGACCAAACATAGGTAGCAAAATCAAGCGCCGCCAAATCTACATTCGGTTTTGTCAGGTTCGAGGTTGCCGAACCTTCGCCAAACTCTTTACCGACGGTATAGCTGCGCGGTCTGAGCTTTGTCTTATCAAAATTCAGCTTGATAGAGATACCTGCAATGCCCGGGTTGTCTTCATACACAACCTCTACTTCCACCTTACCGTTTTTAACTTTGCCGGCAATGACTCTGAGGGTTCCGTCGTTTGCATCAGCGCCGACACGCATCCCTGCAAACACAGAAAGCAGCATTGTCACTACTAAAAGCGCAGTAAAAAGTTTCTTCATAACACCATTCCCTTTCGCAACTCTTCATTGAATGATTACATTTATTTTGTCAGAATAACAACCGTTTTCGTTGCTTCTACCCAATCTACTTTACACCCAAATGCCTCTGAAATGGCACGAATCGGCACCAGGGTTCTGCTGTTGACAAGCTGTGCCGGCACATCCAGAATAATGCCATCTTCATTTTTCATCATCAGATTATTATCAATCTGGATCCGGATGACAACGCCGTCTTTTCTGCCGATTGCAGTTCTCGTTTCCTCCTGCCAATCCACAATCGCACCAAGCGACTCAAAAATCGCGCGCATTGGCACCAGGGTTCTGTCATTGACAAGAATCGGCGGCTGATCAAAAGCAACCGGCTTACCGTCTATCGTAACGGTAATCTCATCCTCTGCTGTCGCTGTGTGCTCCTCTTCCTTTTGATCCGGTGTTTCCGCGGCGGGTAAATCTTCACTCTTTTCTTCGCTATCTTCACTTGTCTTATCTTCTACAGTGCTATTATCTGCAGGTTTTTCTTCGTTTTCCGGCAAAGGTGCATCCTCAAGCACCGGGGGTTCAACATCGGGTTCCTCCGGGTAAGTTTCCTCCTCTGCCTCTCCATATGTTCCGTCATTTTTTACATTTACAACTGCATTCTGCACCTCAAAAGAAACATCTTCAAGGCTTTGATTTGCAGCCTCCTTGCAATTGAGCACTAACTCTGCATCACCTGCAGGCGCATTCGGTTTTACTGTAAATGTCAAAGAAAACAGTTCGCCATCTGCCGTATAATCCGTCGGTGATACGACAAAAAGTGTAATGGGATTCACCGTCTTTTGCACGTTGTTCTGCTGTATGTTCGAGTGTACGCTTGCATATTCTATTGCTGCACCGCCTGCAACCGTTTTCGGCGTCAGTCGCGCTGCATCATATGCCATCTCAAGGCTGACAGCTGCAAAACCGGGATTATTTTTTACGCAAACCACCACACGAACCTCACTTCCCGCAGCAGCGGCTGTGTTTTCGATATAGAGCTTCGGTGCCGCATCCGCATACACCGCAATCCCTCCGATTAAAATGAAAAGTGATAACAGAATCGCAAAAATTCTTTTCGTCATTTTATGCCCCTCACTTTCGTCAAAATCATAAATTGATATATATATAATAACCTTTTTATCGCTATTCGTCAATATGCCAAGGTATAATTCTCATCCTGATCAGCCTTAAACCGTAAACATTGTTACTGTAAAACACCATTCCTATACTTTTATCAAATATCTGCAAAAA
>JAZSGM010000201.1:0-2609 GCA_045532715.1 Clostridia bacterium | reverse complement strand
CGGTCGGACACGAGGTTGACTTTACGATTGCCGATTTTGTGGCTGACTTGCGTGCACCGACGCCGTCGGCAGCGGCAGAACTGGTTGTACCGTCTGCGCTGGAGGTAAAGGAAAGGGTGAATGCACTTTCGGTGCGGGCGTTGAACGGTATGCGCAGTATGCTGCAATCCCGTCGTTTGACTCTGGCACGGCATAAGCTGCCGAGCCCGGAGGGGAAAATTGCGGATTTGCGTCTGGATACGGATGCGCTGCTTAAACGTATGGCACGTGCGCAGGAGATTTTGATGCAGGGACAGCGCAAACGTCTGGAGGCAGACGCGGGCAAGCTGCAGGCGATGAGTCCGCTTGCGGTGCTGAGCCGTGGCTACAGCATTGCACAGCATGCCGGGAAAAGCTTAAAGTCCGTAACAGAGGTGAAAACCGGCGATGCCGTGACGGTGCTTTTGTCGGACGGCAATCTCGATTGTGTAGTGAAATGAGGTATGAAATATGAGTGAGAAAAAAACTTTTGAACAGAATATGGCAGCTTTGGAAGAAATCGTGGCGAAATTGGAAAAGGGCGATACGGAGCTGGATGCTTCGCTGGAGCTGTTTAAGCAGGGGGTTGCGCTGACGCAAAAGCTCAATGCGGAGCTGGATGCGGCAGAGCAGCAGGTGCATGTGCTTTTGAAGGATGCGAGCGGTCAGATGCACGAAGAAAACTTTGTATCGGGAGAGGACGCATAATGGAATTTAAGACAGCGCTTGAAGCGCAGGCGAAGTTTTTTCAGGAAAACTTAGAGGCGTACATGTGCGAAAGTGAAACAATTTCCCGGGAAATAACCGAGGCAATGCGCTACAGCCTTTGCGGCGGTGGTAAGCGTATCCGCCCGGTGCTGATGCGCGCGACGTATGAACTGTTTTCGGATGGAAATGTTGAACAGATGCTGCCGTTTGCGTGCGCTCTGGAGATGATACATACCTATTCGCTGATTCACGATGATTTGCCGGCGATGGACAATTCCGATTGGCGTCGCGGCAGACCGACAAGCCATAAGGTATTTGGGGATGCGATGGCAGTTTTGGCAGGCGATGCGCTTTTGAATCTGGCATTTGAAACTGCGTTGCGGGCGCAGACGGATGCGGACAGAAAGGTGCGTGCGCTTTCCGTGCTTGCGGCATGCAGCGGCATACGCGGCATGATTGGCGGACAGGTCATTGATATTTTAAATGAAGGGAAACAGATTTCCCTGGAGCTTTTGGAAGAGCTGGAGGAGAAAAAGACAGCGGCGCTTCTGGCGGCGGCTTGTGTCTGTGGTGCGATTTTGGGCGGCGCAGAGGCAGAGGATGTCGAAAATATGCGTGCGTTTGCCGTTTATCTTGGTCTGGCATTCCAGATTAAGGATGATATTTTGGATGTGGAAGGCGATTCGGGCGAATTGGGAAAACCGACGGGAAATGATGAGGCTTGTCATAAAAACACGTATGTTTCCCTGGCGGGACTTGACGGTGCAAAGCAAAAATTGGCGGAATATACGGAGCGTGCGCGGGAAATAGTATCTGCATACGGACCGCGCGCGGCGTTTTTAGCCGATTTGACGGACTATTTACTCAATCGAACCAATTAAAGGGGAAATTATGCGTTTTTTTGATGAAATTTATCATAACAATGTGCTGTGGACAGCGTTGCTCGGCTGGTTTGTCGCACAGTTTCTGAAAGTGATTTTTGTACTGATTCGTGATAAGCGTTTTGATGTGCGCCGGTTTGTCGGCTCCGGCGGAATGCCGAGCTCACATTCCTCGTTTGTGACGTCGCTTGCGACGTATATCGGATTGCAGGAGGGCTTCGGCAGTGTGCCGTTTGCGCTCAGTGTGGTATTTGCGTTTGTCGTGATGTACGATGCTGCGGGCGTGCGCCGTGCAGCAGGACATCAGGCGGCGGTGCTCAATCAGATTATTGAGCATTGGGGTGACAAGCCTGAAATGCAGGGCAAGCGCCTGAAGGAGCTTTTGGGGCATACACCTTATGAGGTGTTTGCCGGTGCGATTCTGGGCATTGTTCTGGCAATTTTTATGTATTATGTAATTTTTTAAAATAATTGTTGCAATTTGATTTTTGCTGTGTTATAATACAAGATAGCGTTTGTGTGCAAACGTGTATTTTTGCGGAAAGGAGGCATGTACCATGAAGGAAGGTATCCATCCGGATTACAAGCAGACAACTATTACATGTGCTTGCGGCGAAGTGATTGCGACCGGTTCTACAAAAGAGGATTTAAAGGTCGAAATTTGCTCGAAGTGCCATCCGTTCTTCACAGGTAAGCAGAAGCTCGTAGATACAGGCGGTCGCGTTGATAAGTTCAAGAAGCGTTACGGTCTGGACAAATAAGTTTTTGTTTGCAGAAAATGTGTTAAGGGCAAAAAGCATAACCTCACCTCGGTTGTCGGCTTCTCCGGCCACGACGGGGATGTAGGTGTTCTTTCAAAAATATCAGGAGGTGAATTGTAGTGATTAAGGAAGTAAAGACATCCATTATTGAAGCATACAGAATCCACGAGACCGATACAGGTTCTCCGGAGGTTCAGATTGCTGCTTTAACGGAAAGAATCTACCACTTAAATGAGCACTT
>JAZSGM010000187.1:0-1585 GCA_045532715.1 Clostridia bacterium | reverse complement strand
CAACCGTGAAAAGGTCTGCGCTTGCATTGTGATTGAAATGCAGTTCAAATAATTCCCCTGCAAGCAAAATGCTGCATGCGTAGGGAATCAAATCCTTGTGAATTTCAAGAATATCCGGCGTTTCCATTGCGCATCCCCTCCTTTACTTGTAGCCCATCAATAGCTTCCTGCCCGTCCGCAAGGTTGTAGCATCGCCCTTGCGGGAAAAAGCATCCGGGCTGTTTTCAATCACCCAGGAAACCGATTTGCCCAGGTTTTTATATTTCTTATTGACCAACGTCCACACGGTATCGCCCTTTTTGACGGTGTGATAAACCGCCTTTTTGCTGCCGGTTTTCGTCTGCTGCGTTCCGGCGTTCGTTTTGCCGCTTGTGCCGGTTGCAGCTGTGCCTTCAATGTTCTTTTTGTCAACCCAGCCGTAAACCTTGCCGCCGTCTTCCGAAATCAGGTGATAGGAATGCACCGACCATGACCGGGTGTTGATGATTGTGACCTTGCATGTGCTTCGGTTGCGGTTTGCGGCGGCCTTTTTCGCATCGCTGGATTTGTACACGGGGCCGCCTTTGAATACAACCTTGTCCCCCACCTTGATTTCAATGTTTTCAGGCTTTTTTGCGGCGGTTTCCTTTTTCTTTGTGCTTTCCTTTTTCGGCACGTATGCGCTTTTTGCAATACGCACCTGTGTAAGCTCCATCGAAAAATCAGCGCCGCCGCTGTTGGTATTGGGGTGTGAAGTTTCAAAACTTCGAATCTGCATGCTTGATGCAACATTCCGCCCCCTGTATTCGATCAGGCCGCCCGTATCCTGCCACTTTTTCAGCTTTGCAATCACGGAATCAGCCTTTGTTGTGCCGAAATCCACAATTTTGCCCGAAAGCGAAAGCGCAAGGGCCTGCGCTTTAACCGTATCGGTCAGCGGAATGCCGCTTTCTACCGGGTGGGATGTTGCATTCACGTCCCGCGAAATGCTTTCATCCGTGACATGCACATATAATCCGTTGATAATCGCCAAGCCCTTACACCTCCCTTACCGCATAGGATTTTCTTTCAAGGCTGCTGAAGGTTTCCTGAATCGCTTCGGAAACATAGCGCTTGATGCGCCGCGCCGTCGCCCGGTCGTCGGTCGTGCCGCTGACCGTCAGGTTGAACACAGGCGCAATGCTTGTGTATTCGCTGTCGCCGCCGCTGGAATAATAGCTTGTGCTGCTTTCCGGCGTATAGCTGCCCGCGTAGGGGATCGTTGCATTGCTGACTTCCTTCGCCGCAACCTGAATATCGGGAACCATGTTACGCATACCGCCGATGATGCCCAAATCAAAATACTGACCGATTTCAACGCCGACCTTCGACGGGGAATTAATATCAAGTGCACTTTCGATTGTGCGGCGGATAGAATCCGCAATGCCCTGCGCCGTTGCAATCAGCTGGCCCTTTTTCGACAGAAGGCCGTTGTTCAGGCCTGCCATGAGCGCAGCGCCCGCCGACTGGAAATTCGCGCTTGTTTTGACAATCGCAGAAATTGCCGCAAGCAGGCCCGCTTCAATCGTGCCCTTGATCGTTTCAAATTTTGCCTGAACAGTCGTGT
>JAZSGM010000055.1:0-4067 GCA_045532715.1 Clostridia bacterium | reverse complement strand
ATACAACTAAAAACAAAACTGACTCCGCTTGAAAAACGAAGTCAGTATGTTGCTTAGAATTTAATTATTGCTACCATTAGGTGCTTTTTTGTGCTGTCTGCACAAATTGGTGCAGTTCATCAGGTGTCTGCCGTTTTTTTGAACTCCTATTTATTTTTTAAACCTTTCATTCATTCCCTGAATCAGCTTTCTGTAACTGCTTGGAGATTTTCCGTAAAAGCTGTGGAATTTTTTTGAAAACTGTGATGCGTCAACCATCCCTATGCGGCTCATAATTTCACATAACGGTAGCTGCGTCTCTTCAATAAGCCGTTTTGCGGTTTCTATTTTTCGCAGCTGAATATACCTTGCAGGCGTTTCCCCCGTTTTCTTTTTAAATGCCCGGATAAAATGCGTCGGATGCAAGTGGCACGCCTGCGCCAGTTCATCTAAGGAAATCGTTCTTTCCATATTATTTTCAATAAATTCGGAAACCGCTTTCACCATCGGGTCTAAAAGCATCTGTACCTTGGTTGCCGGTGCCGACAGTCGCACATATTCGGAAATCAGCGCCAGAAGCATCGCCTTAGCATCGAAAACGGAGGTCATCGTGTCATCTGCGGCATTTTTAAAATACCCTTTAAACAGTTTATCCGCTTTGCTTCTCGGCGGCACATCCACATAACACGGTAAATCCATGCTTTCAAAAAAGTTCATATTGTCAGGGTATATATCAAAGTGCATCCAATGCTTGCTGAAGGGCTTTGTTTTGTCGTTATCATAGGCATGCGGCGCACCCGCAGGAATCAAAAACCACCTGCCCGGAATACCGGCATATTCTTTGCCGTTTATGGTAATTTTGCAATTTCCGCTTTTAATGTAGTAAAACTTATTCTGTGCAAAGGCACCATCGCCCTTTTTCCACTCCACACCTTTTTTTATAGAATAAAAGCCACCCACATGGCAAACCGCATTCAAATTTGCCGCAAAAACATTCTCCGACAGATGCATTTTCTACCTCCGCTAATTTTTGACAAGTTAAAACTAATTTTTTCTATTTCAATTGGATTATAACAGATGTATAATTGAATTGTCAACATAAATAAATCAAAGGAGAAAAGCTATGCTGAAACCCGAGAAAAACTACGACTTTCGCAAAGAACTTATGCAGGTACACAAGCCGAACAGACGCGACCTGAGTCTTGCGCCGAACAAAAACGAGTTCGTTTTAACAGACGGACTTTGTATTGTGCTTCCTGAAAACGCAAACATCGTTGTGACCACAGCTGCAAAGGACTTTGCAGATTATCTGGATGTATCTATGAACATTGCCGCTGTCGTCTCCAAAAAAGCACTCGATGACTGGCAGTGCATCAAGCTTTGCATCAATGAGGATATTGAAGAAGCCAGCGGCTATATGGGCTATCGCATCACCGTATCTACGGACGGCATCTTAATCGAAGGCTGGCACGACAAGGGTATTGCGCAGGCGCTGTATGCCCTTGAGGATATGATGAATCTGCGCAAAGCGCCGTTTATTCCGTTTGGCAAAATCAAGCGTAAAGCAGTTTTCGAGCGCCGTTTCACGCATTCGCCTATGGGATATCTTCTATATACCGAAGAAGTGCTTTCGCTGATTGCACACTACGGTATGGATTGCATCCTCGTATGGACAAGAGATTTAGAAAGAGATTATAAAGAAGAACACTATGATCTTCGCCTGATTTGTGAGCGCGCTGAAAAATACGGCATTGATGTCTACCTTGAATCCTATATCCCGCACGAAAAGCACCCCGACGATGCAGGTGCAGAAGCATATTATGACAAGCTTTATGGCACATTGTTTTCAAAATGTCCCAAGCTGAAAGGGCTTTCCCTCTCCGGCGAAGCGCAGCGGTTTTACAGTCACGACCCGCACGCGCAATCCCCCGCAGAGAGAGCCGTTAAGGACAACCTGCCGAAAACAAAGCCCAATCCGGGCTGGTGGCCTTGCAATGACTATCCTGCCTGGGCAGCATTGATCAAAAAATGTGCAAGCAAGTACCGCCCCGATGTAGATATCACATTCAGCACCTACAACTGGGGATATGTCGATGCCCGGCACCGCCTTGAACTGCTTCGAAATATGCCAAAGGACATCACCATCAAGCCTGCCTGGGATATTTTCGGGCATTTGGATTTTGGCGATGTCAAAGCACATGTTGCAGATTATTCCCTCAGCTACATTGGCCCGAGCGAATACTTCACCTCTGAGGCTGAGCTTTTAACAGAAAAGGGGCACCGCTTTTACGGCAATTGTCAGTGCTCCGGCAGAACCTGGGACTTCGGTGTGATCCCTTATGAGCCAATGCCGTACCAATGGATAAAACGCTATGAAAAAATTGTTGAAGCACACTACAAATGGGGCATGTGCGGTGTGATCGAAAATATCCACTACGGCTTTCATCCGTCCTTGATTACCGACCTTGAAAAACAGATGTTTTTCACCAACGGCAAAGACCCAAAGGCAATCGTGCGCGACCTTCTTATCCGAGACTACGGCGAAGAAAACCTCGAGACCGTAGACAAGGCAATGCGGCTTTGGAGCGAAGCAATTACACATTACGTCCCTGCTAACGAAGACCAGTACGGTGCCTTTCGCGTAGGACCTTCTTATCCACTCTGGACGCACAGCGGCGCACCATATGACGGCAAATACCCGGCACATAAGTATGCAATATTTGGAAACCGCATATTTACTGCCAAGTACAATCCCAGCTACGGGCGCCCCAGCAATAAAAACGAATTCGATTCTCTGCCCGGCATCCGTATACACCACCGCCTCAAAGCCTATGCTCTTTTGCGGGATATGCTCTATGAAGGTATAATGACTTTGGAAGCCATTGAAAACCCGAGCGATGCACTTCAAAAGCTCATCAACCTCGGTTGGTTTATGTATCGCACAACGCTTACTGTTATGAACTCGACAAATCTTTTTATTCTGAAAAGCAAGCTGGATATTGTTGAGACAAACGACGAAGCCAAAAAGCTGATTGACGGGATGGAAGAAATTTTGCAAAACGAAAAAACAAATGTCGAAGCGACAATTCCGCTTGTGCAGGTCGATTCGCGTCTCGGCTGGGAGCCCAGCATGGAATACACCACCGACGAAGCGGCACTCCAATGGAAGCTAAAACAGCTTGACATCGAGTTAAATTACAGAATACCGCATTACAAAAGAAAAGCAGAACTCTAAAAAAGGAGATAGAAAAAATGAAAATTGATATGGCGATGGGATTCCCCAAAGAAATTGAAAAAGCAAAAGCAGACAGACTGCCCGTTTTGATTCCGGTCGGCACCATGGAATACCACAGCGAGCACTGCGCTTACGGCTGTGACAGTCTTGTTTCGATTGGCATAATTGACAAAATCGCCGAAAAGATTGACGCCGTTGTTTTGCCGCCAATCTGGTACGGCGTTGCAAGCTTTGCCGTTGCAGGCCCGGAAAAGAACACAATCCACGTAGACTGCGACACCTTTGAAGCTTATATGTATGCAATACTCAAATCCCTGATTTACGGTGGCTGGAGAAATATTTATATGGTGCTTTCCCACCAGACCGAAGACTACAACCCTATGGAGCTCGCCTGCATGAAGGCTGCACGCAAGCTTGTTTTCGAGTACCTCGAGGATACGCGTGGTAACGGTTGGTGGGGCAACAACGACACCAAAACGTTTTACGATACATTAGATGCTGCAGACAATCCCTGGAACTGGATTAAAACCCTGCGCGGGCATCCGCCGAAGGCCAAGGCAATTCTTCCGGGTGACCACGCCGGCTACGCCGAGTGCTCCAGACTGAAGTATCTTTTCCCCGAAGCGGTAAAAGAAGAGCGCATTCCCGATGCGAAGGAATGGTTTACGCAGTCCGCAAAGAATATGTCCATCGAGCTTGGCGAAAAAGATATTACCCTCTCGGTAGACGAGCTGATTGCACAAATCAAAGGATAATCTGCTAAAAAACAGTGTGCTAAAATACAAATGGCAGACACAATAAGGTGGCTATCCCCAAGGATAACCACCGGTGATATTTGCCGCTATGCGGCAAG
>JAZSGM010000241.1:0-2287 GCA_045532715.1 Clostridia bacterium | reverse complement strand
ATATTTGCATGATGCCCACTCAAAAGCACCTCCGGCACACCTCTGCCCATAAACTCAGGCGGGCGTGTATACTGCGGATACTCAAGTAGCGAGCTGTAATGCGATTCACCCATATAGGACTCCTCGCCGGCAAGCACACCGTCAATCAGGCGCGCCGTTGCATCAATCACAGCCATTGCGGCAATTTCCCCGCCGGTGAGCACAAAGTCGCCGAGCGATAGCTCCACATCTACGATTTCGTCAAGCACACGCTGATCAACACCTTCATAGTGTCCGCACAGAATTACAATATGCTTTTCTTTGGACAAATCCACGGCTGTCTGCTGATTAAAAACCTTCCCCTGCGGCGACATATAAATTGTAAGCGGTTTATACGAAAGACCGTCCGTGATGCTTTTATACGCATCATAAATCGGCTGCGGCGACATCAGCATACCTGTTCCGCCACCATACGGATAATCGTCAACCTTCTTATGCTTGTTCTTTGAAAAGTCGCGGATATTGATAAAATTCAGCTCAATAATACCGCTTTCGCGCGCACGTCCGATGATGCTGTCTCCTAAAACAGCCTCCATCATACCGTCAAAGAGCGTCAGTACGTCAAAACGCATCTTAAATCAACCCCTCCAGAAGGTGCACCTTGCACACCTCTGCATCTATATCTACGCTTAATACAACATCATCAATAACCGGCAAAAGCACTTCCTTGCCGTCGTCACCCTTCACAGTATACACATCATTGCTGCCGGTGGAAAACACATCCACAATCCTGCCGAGTGTTTCCCCTGTATCCGTTACAACCGTAATACCTAAAAGGTCACAGATATAATACCCCTCTTCCGGCTCACCGAGCTGGTCACGATCCACATACAGCACTGTTCTCTTCAGCTTTTCAGCAGCATCAATATCCGGCACCTCGCGGAATTTCACAATGATATTGGCCTTCTGGTACTTGACCGAGGTCACCGTCAATGTTTCTCTTTTGCCTGCGATATCGGCATAGACAGTTTCAAAGAGTTCAAACTCCTCCGGCGCATCCAGCCACGGTACGATTTTCACCTCACCGCGCAAGCCATGTGTGTTTACAATTTCACCAACCTGTAATGTTGTATTTCGCATATAATTTCCTCCAATACAATAAACAGGGCACTTAAACATTAAGTGCCCTTGTTTATAAAAACCGTTAATCTACAATTTCAACAACCACGCGTTTGTTTTCGCGGCTTGCTGCAGCCTTAACAACGGTTCTGATTGCCTTGGCAATTCTGCCCTGCTTACCGATGACTTTACCCATGTCGCTGTCTGCAACACGAAGCTCAAGCACAGTGCCCTTTTCGTCATCAATTTCCGTTACAGAAACCTGCTCCGGGAATTCTACGAGAGATTTTGCCAAAACTTCCAATACTTCCTTCATGCTTGGCACCTCCGATTAAAGCACATTTGCCTTCTTGAGCAGGCCCTTAACTGTATCTGTCGGCTGCGCACCGTTTGCAATCCACTGCTTTGCCTTATCAACATCAACATTGATTGCAGCCGGCTCAACCATCGGATTGTAAGTACCAACTTCCTCGATGAATCTGCCATCACGCGGATATCTGGAATCTGCTACTACGATTCTGTAAAACGGAGTCTTCTTCGCACCCATTCTCTTGAGTCTGATTTTTACCATTACTTTTCACCTCCAAATAAGATTAAGTATTATTTTATTTAAATTATAAAATAAACAAATTAAAACGGAAAACCGCCACGCTTCAAGCGCTTTTTCATTTTCGGCGAGTTGAACTGCTTCATCATCTGGCGCATCTGCTCAAACTGCTTTAAAAGTGCATTGACATCCTGCACACGCACGCCGGCACCGTTTGCAATACGCTGTCTGCGGCTGGCGTTGATGATAGAAGGGTTCTTTCTCTCCTTCGGGGTCATAGAGCGGATAATCGCCTCCGGTCTTGCAAGCTGCTTATCATCTATCTGCACACCGGCCGGCAGCTTACCTCCCACACCCGGCAGCATGGAAATCACCTGCTCGAGCGGACCCATTTTTTTGATTTGCTGCAATTGCTCCAGAAAGTCCTCTAAATCCATACCTTCTTGGGTCAGCTTACGCTCCAGCTCTGCCGCCTGTTTTTCATCGAAAGCGGCCTGAGCTTTATCAATGAGTGTCAGCACGTCACCCATGCCGAGTATTCTCGACGCCATACGGTCCGGATAAAACGGTTCTAAATCCGTCAGCTTTTCACCCATACCGACATATTTAATCGGCTTACCGGTAACATGGCGCACCGAAAGC
>JAZSGM010000038.1:0-19621 GCA_045532715.1 Clostridia bacterium | reverse complement strand
ATCATGCTCCGTTTTCGGAAACAGATTCATAAACACATCAATTGCCGCAACATCGCCGGTTTGCGTTACCTTCAAAATGAAGACCACACGCTCCTGCTCGTAGTCCAAGTGCAGCTCACGTGCACGCTGGTGCAAATCCAGCGGCAAGGTATTGTCGGAAATAATGTTTTTAATAAACGTTGTTTTATCGTATTTGTCATCATAAAACACACGAATGTTGTTTAACGATACCGCCAGCATCATACAGGTGCGTCTTGCCTCATCGTTTGTGCCGCGCACATAGACAATATACTCCGTCTTTTTGCTTTTACTGATGCCGCAGATGCTGTAGCCACGACAAGTATGTACCTGCAGACAGTCCGTAGCAACACCGACAAAGCTTTCCGCATACTCGCTCATTTCCTCCGATGCGTTTGTTGCAATGACATACCCTTCAAAATCCATCACGCCGACCGGTGCCGTCAAAAAGGCATCCATCTGGTTAATTACATTTTGAAAAGTTTTTTTCATCATGTTAATACTTCCCCCCGAGAAACGAATTCCATTTTCAGCAGCCACACTTTGCCACTTGACAACTATGTGCAATTTGCCAGAAATTTCATAATCGTTTTTGTGCATATTTTTAAGCTTATATTTATATCATATACTTTTTTTCAACATTTTGCAAGAAAAATTTGAATTTTTTTGTGCATTTTTTATATTTTTCTCTCAATACAGAGTTTTTCTATGGCTATTTTAGCTCATTGTGCTATTTTAACAAAGATATTTTACGGTTTTCGTACATATTGAATAATAAAAACAAAAGCGAAGTTCAAAATCTCAAACTTCGCTTTTTGCTATATATGCTTAATCCAGATAATCCTTTAACTTCTTACTTCTGCTCGGATGACGCAGCTTACGGAGTGCCTTTGCCTCAATCTGGCGAATACGCTCACGCGTTACATCAAAGCGCTTACCTACCTCTTCAAGTGTTCTCGCTCTGCCGTCCTCCAAACCGAAACGCAGCTTGAGCACCTTCGCCTCGCGCGGCGTTAATGTACCGAGCACCTCTAAGAGCTGCTCCTTTAACAGCACATAACTCGCCGACTCCGACGGTGCCGGTGCATCATCGTCCGGAATAAAGTCACCCAGGTGACTGTCTTCCTCTTCGCCGATCGGCGTTTCAAGCGACACCGGCTCCTGTGCAATCTTCATAATCTCGCGCACCTTTTCCGGTGACATATTGAGCTCCTTGGAGATTTCCTCCGGCGTAGGCTCTCGTCCAAGCTCCTGCAAAAGCTGGCGCGACACACGAATCAGCTTATTGATGGTTTCAACCATATGCACCGGAATACGAATCGTTCTCGCCTGGTCGGCAATTGCACGCGTAATCGCCTGACGAATCCACCATGTTGCATACGTCGAAAACTTATAACCCTTTGTATAATTAAACTTTTCAACCGCTTTAATCAGACCCAGATTACCTTCCTGAATCAAATCAAGGAACAGCATACCACGACCGACATAACGCTTTGCAATGCTGACCACCAAACGCAGATTCGCCTCCGAAAGACGTTTCTTCGCTTCCTGATCGCCATCAGCCATACGCTTTGCCAATTCGATTTCCTCAGCCGGATCCAAAAGCGGCACTTTACCGATTTCCTTTAAATACATTTTGACATGGTCATCAATATTGACGCCTTCCGGAACGGATAAATCCTCTACATCCTCCTGGGCCATTTCAATTTCCTCGAGTTCCTTTTCCATGTCTGCGACAATCTCGATTCCGGCCTTTTCCAGCGTTTCATACACCTTGTCAATCTGCTCCGCTGCGATATCCACCGCTTCAAAAGCATCCATGATTTCTTTAAAGGTAAGTACCCCGCTTTTCTTACCGCGTTCCAACAGCTCGCGCGCTATCGCTTTTTTGCTTACTTCCACTTCGCTCACTAAAACGCGCCTCCTCTCTTTTTGCTGAGTGCCTGCAGCTGCATCAGCAGCTCCTGTGCAATCTTTGGGTCAGTTTCCTGTTTGATTCTTTCATCCAGCTTGATGCGCTCAATCTGTATAATAAAATCCTCGGCCGTTGCCTGCATATCCGCATAAACAGATGCGTCAAACAGAATTTCAGTAATATATTTGCTCTCCGCTTCGCCGAAACCGCCAAGCACCATCGCCGCAGTCGGCGCCGCGCCGGCATTCCAGCTGTCGCAAAGCACACATGCCAACCTGCAATGCAGCGGATTTGAAAAATTGGCACAACCGATTTCGGTTTCTGCCCGTTTGGCTGCCTGCCGGTTCATAAACATCAGATACAGAAGCTTTCGCTCCGCAAGTTCCAACGGTGAACTTTTTCTGATCACCACGGTTTCATTATCTTTGGTTTCAATTTTAACAGTTTTCGCTTGTCCGGCATATTGCTTATTTTTCTCTGCCCGACTGTCTCTGCCCTGCAAACGCTTGATTTCCGAAAGAATGGATTCTTTTTTTACATTGTAATCCCGCGCAAGCATTTCTGCATATGAATCAATTTCAACGGAATTTTTTGTTGAAATCAGAATTTTTGCAGCCTCCTGCAAAAACTTAACCTTATCGTCAACGCTGTTGTCCACATCATACTTTTTCCTGATCAGCATCAGCCGGAACTGCGTTGCCGGTATTGCCTTTGCCATTGCCTCTCTAAACTTCTCCGCTCCGCCGTGCTTTTTGATATACTCATCCGGATCCTTTGCGCCGGTGAGACTGAGAATCTTCACACGCACATCCGTGCTCTGAAAGAGCTCAATTGCACGCAAAGTCGCTTTAATGCCCGCCTCATCCGTATCATAACAGATGATAACCTCGCTTGCATAGCGCTTGATAATACGCGTCTGCTCCTGCGTCAGCGATGTACCGAGCGTTGCAACCGCATTGTCAATGCCCGCCTGGTGCAGAGAAATAACATCCAAAAAGCCTTCCACCAAAATCAAGCGGTCATCTTTTTTGTTTTTTGCAACATTTAACCCGAACAGGTTTTGGCTTTTATTAAAGACCTCCGTTTCCGGAGAATTTAAATACTTCGGTTTTGTATCATCCAGTATTCTGCCGCCAAAGCCGATGACATTACCGCGCACATCAATAATCGGAAACATCACGCGTCCGCGAAACTTATCAATGTAACGGTTGTTCTTCGCTATAGCAAGGCCAAAATCAAACAACTCCTGTTTTGTATAGCCGAGCGATTCCAGATGCCGAATCAGCTCCGTACCACCCTCCGGCGCATAGCCGATACCAAACGAGGTAATCGTTTTCGGCTGCAGTGCACGCGACATCACATAATCTCTGCCCTTCTGCGCTGCCGGATCCTTTACCAGCGTGTTATAAAAAAACTTTGCCGCAAAGGTATTGGCACTGAGCATTCTCTGCTTTCTGCGCACATTCCTTTGCATTTGCGGCGTCTGCTCCGGCTCCGGCAATGTAATATGCGCACGCTGCGCAAGCCACTTGAGTGCGTCCACAAAATCCAGATTTTCGGATTTCATAATAAAATTAATGACTGTGCCGCCCTCGTGACAACCAAAGCAATGGTAAAGCTGTTTGTCTGCAGAAACGTGAAAAGAAGGCGTTTTTTCATTGTGAAAAGGACACAAACCCATATAGTTTCTGCCGCTTTTCTTCAGCCGAACATATGCGGATATCACATCAACAATATCGTTGGCAGATATCACTTCCTGTATAAGTTCATCAGAATAAAACAAGAAAATTTACGCTCCTTTTTCTTCTTCGCTTATACACACAAATTCGACATTTTTAGAAAAATTCCTTCTTTACATTTGAATATTTATAAGTATTTATTTCAAAAATTATAACTTTTATACAGTTTATACAAATAATTAAAATACTGTCCAGGATTTTGGTACAAATATGCTATTGTATGTCGAAACGGCATAATCGTCACTCATACCGGCAATATAATCGCATACAATTCTGTCAGTTTCCCAATGCGCCAGCCCTGCGCGGTACTCCTCCGGCAGCTGCTCGGTATGCGACGTAAAATGATGAAACATCGCTTCAATAATATAGTTTGCCTTACGCTCCTCGTTTCTTTTCTGCGGGTAGTCATAAACCTTGGCAAACATAAAGTCACGCAAAGCCATAAACGTCTGTTCAATTTCCGGCGTCATGCAGACACAATCCTTATCCATAGATGTTTCAATAATATTGGTAATTAAAGCATCAATGCGTTCCGAGTGTGTCCTTCCGAGCACATCGACCAGCTCTTTCGGGATGTCGTTTTCATTCAATACGCCTGCGCGCATTGCATCGTCAATGTCGTGATTGACATAAGCAATTTTATCGGCAAATTTCAGCACATACCCCTCCAGCGTAGCCGGCTGATGGTTACCGGTATGGTTCGCAATGCCATCGCGCACCTCTTTTGTCAGATTTAAACCTTGACCGTCCTTTTCCAAAACCTCCACAACACGTAAACTTTGACTGTAATGGCGAAAGCCACCCTTGCAAAGCTTGTCTAACATATCCTCACCCGTATGTCCGAATGGCGTATGCCCCAAATCGTGTGCAAGACTCATTGCCTCGGTCAGATCCTCGTTAAGACGAAGTGCACGCGAAATACTGCGCGCAATCTGCGTTACCTCCAAGGTATGCGTAAGACGCGTTCTGTAGTGATCCCCCATCGGTGCGATAAACACCTGCGTCTTATGTTTTAAACGGCGAAATGCCTTACAATGAATTACACGATCTCGGTCACGTTGAAAAGCCGTTCTGTAAATACAAGGTGCTTCCACGCGGTCTCTTCCCTGCGTTTTAGAAGCAAGTACGGCATGCGGCGACAGTCTCAGGCGTTCCTCTTCTTCAATTCGTTCTCTTATGGACAGCATATATCCGCACCTCCTAATTTGTCCAACCAACGTAGGTAAAATAATTCTCCTTCAGCGCATTCCCCGCCTTTTTGGCAAGCGCAAAATCATCAAACAGGCCAAAGACGGAAGGTCCGCTGCCGCTCATAACTGCACCGAGCGCACCATACTCCAGCAAAGCATTTTTGATTTCACCGATGACCGGATGCATTCCCCTGGTTACCGGTTCCATAACATTGTGCATCTGCACAGCAAGCGCGCGTACATCCTTTGCCTCCAAAGCCGCAATCAACGCAGGCGTATCCGGACGCGCCACAATTTCGGTGCTGTCCATCGCTTTATAAATATCCGCCGTTGAAACACTGATTTTCGGCTTCACAATCACAATTGCCGTCCGCGGCAACGTCGGCAGATCCGTCAGCACCTCACCGATTCCCTCTGCCAGCACCGTGCCACCGCGCAAACAGTACGGCACATCCGCTCCAAGCTTTAAGCCCATGCGCTCTAATGCCGCCTGCGAAAGCTTTGTTTCGTAGAGCATATCCAGTCCCTGCAGCACCGCAGCTGCATTACCGCTGCCGCCCGCAAGTCCGGCACTGACCGGAATACGCTTTTCTATACGGATACGGACGCCGCCACGTATGCCCGTTTCAGCAAAGAACAGCTGCGCTGCCTTATATGCAATATTTTTTTCATCCGTCGGCAAAAAGTAAAGATTGCAGGAAAGCGAAATTCCCGCCTCGCATTTTTCAACATACACGCTGTCACAAAGATTACATTTTTGCATAATCATCTGCACCGTGTGGTACCCATCCTCACGCACGCCGCACACATCCAGCGACAGATTGACCTTTGCCTGCGAATTGATTAAAACCTTATCCATAAAATCACCGCTTTGTTCCAAGTATACAACTTCAGCATCATTGTAACACAAAGAGCGCAGAACGGTCAAGTTCTGCGCTCTTTACGCTTTTGTTACTTCGTATATACAAGCTCATAACGCGCACCGTCCGAAAGCGGTGTCGCATCGACACCGGTCTGCAGGGAAACGCCGTCCTGATTAAGTGCCCAATAGGTCTGTGTTTTGGAATAATCCGCCTCTATGCCATTGACAAACTTGACATACAAGCCGTAAGGTCCCTTCTCACCGGCAACCAGCTTATGCTCCACCAACGCTTCGCCAAGCATCTGCGCATCGGTATGCAGTGTAAACACAACCGTTTTCTCCTCTACCGTCACCTCAACCGTGACCGTTTTTCCGCCCGCACCCAATTCAGTATCCTCCGTATAGAGCGCAGTCGCCCAGAGATCAGACACACCCGTCCCCTGCTGACCGCACGCAAGTAATCCTATACAGAGCAACGCACACATCAGCACTGTCAGTATTCTTTTCATCTCAAGCACCTCACGTTCATTAGAATTATGCATATTCTAACACGTTGTACCCTTAAAATCAATATAACATAGCATTATTTTTTCCAAAGGCTCTTTGCTTTCAAAGAAAAAACAAAGAAAAACAACAAAAAACCAAAATTATACTTGCAAAACAAAAATTTTTGCTGTATAATACTTTTATAGCATTATAAATCACACATGTGGGAGGTTAAACCATGTTAGTAAATATGAATGAAGTTTTAAAGCCGGCACAAAAAGGCAAATATGCTGTCGGTTTGTTCAACGCAGTAAACCTGGAGCTTGCACGCGGTATCATCAATGCTGCAGAGTGCACCCGTTCTCCGGTAATTATGGGTACCGCCGAGGTGCTCTTACCGTACGGTCCGCTGGAGGAGGTTTCCTACTACCTGCTACCGATGGCAAAGAAAGCATGCGTTCCGGTTGTTGTACACTTAGACCATGGTCTTTCCTACGACACTTGCATCAAGGCGCTCAAGCTCGGCTTCAGTTCCATTATGTATGACTGCTCGACAGACAGCTATGACGAAAATGTTCGCAAGGTAAAGGAAATGGCTGATATCGCCCATTCCTATGGTGCAACCATCGAAGGTGAACTCGGCCACGTCGGTGATAATGAAGGCTCTGCCGAGGGCAGCGACCATCTCGACGATCCGTCCAAGTTCTTCACCGATCCGAAGCTTGCAAAGGATTTCGTGGATAAGACAGGTGTTGACGCACTGGCAATTGCAGTCGGCAACGCACACGGTGCATACAAACTGCCGCCGAAACTGGATTTTGAAAGAATCCGCACCATCGCGTCCACAATCGATGTTCCGCTTGTGTTGCATGGCGGTTCCGGTCTGACCGATAACGATTTCCGTCAGGCAATCAAAGATGGTATCAGCAAGGTAAACATCTTTACGGATATCAACGTTGCTGCAGTTAAGGCAGAGTTTGAAAAATTCTCCAGCATGGACAAGGGCTTGATTGACCTGATTCCGGCAGCAGTTGAAGCCGTTAAACAGGAAACAATTAAGAAGATGCAGCTCTTCTCCAGTGATGGCAAGGCGCCGAGCACAAATTCGCAGTTCAACGAAGCTGATATTGAAAAAATCACAAGATTGGTTGCTGCAGAGGTAAAGAAATACTTAAACAAATAATTGAAAGCAGGCTCAAAACGAGCCTGCTTTTTTCCGTTTTTTGCCTTCTCAAGGTTCGAGTCCCTTTTATGTAAAAAAAGAACAAGCCCATTAGGACCTGTTCTTTTTGGAGCTTGTGACGGGACGCACATTGCTTCGCAATTTGCCGTACTTGACCACCCATGCCTTCCGGCTTCGGTACCGCTCTGCGTACCAAAAAACTAAAAAGCTTGTCACAGGCAAGCTTTTTTCCGTTTTTTGCCTTCTCAAGGTTCGAGTCCCTTTTATGTAAAAAAAGAACAAGCCCATTAGGACTTGTTCTTTTTGGAGCTTGTGACGGGACTCGAACCTGCGACCTGCGCATTACGAATGCGCTGCTCTACCAACTGAGCTACACAAGCAAGTGTTCAATTATTGAACAGATGCTATTTTACCATAGAATAACACAAAAATCAAGACTTAAATTCAAAAAAGTTTAAACTTAAGGCTTTTGCCGTAAAAAATCCGTTTCAGCATGCACTGAAACGGATTAAATGCTCACTTTCTGACTTGTCCTTCTCCGCTGACAAGATATTTATGTGTGGTCAGTTCACGCAAACCCATCGGTCCACGAGCATGCATTTTCTGCGTACTGATACCGATTTCGGCACCGAATCCAAATTCAAACCCATCTGTAAAACGCGTAGATGCATTCACGTAAACCGCCGCTGCATCCACCTCATTTAAAAATCGCTGTGCGCTTTCCGGACACGAAGTCACAATGGCTTCCGAGTGCTTTGTGCCGTGCTCATTTATATGGGCAATCGCCGCATCCAGATTGTTAATCACTTTTACGGAAATAATATAATCATTATACTCGGTATAAAAATCCTCTTTACTTGCCGCTTTAACCTGCGGACAAAGCGCAATCGTTTTTTCGCAGCCGCGCACCTCAACATTTGCGTTCTGTAGTGCCGCAATCGCCTGCGGCAAATAGCGCTGCGCAATTTCCGCATCTACAAGCAGACTTTCTGCTGCATTGCATACAGACGGACGGCTCGTTTTTGCATTAATCAGTATTTCGGTTGCCATAGAAAAATCGGCATTCTTTTCAATATAGATATGACAGTTCCCCGTTCCGGTTTCAATCACCGGAACCGTTGCATTTTCCACCACAGAACGAATCAGCCCTGCCCCACCGCGCGGAATGAGCAAATCTATTTTTCCGTTCAGGCGCATCATTGCCGTTGCCGTTTCGCGGCTTGTATCTTCTAAAACCGTAACGCAGTCTGCCGGCAGACCGCACTTTTCAATTGCACTACGCATCACACGTGCAAACGCAGTATTGGAGCAAATGGCCTCTTTGCCGCCGCGCAAAATCACTGCATTGGAGGATTTCAAGCACAGCGCCGCTGCATCCACCGTCACATTCGGTCTCGCCTCATAAATAATGCCGATGACGCCGAACGGCACTCTCTTTTTCGTAATTTGCAATCCATTCGGTCGCCGGGTGCTTTCTAAAACCTCTCCCACCGGGTCCGGCAGCTTAATCACATCCGAAACGCCTTCAGCTATACCGCGGATACGTGCATCCGTCAATGCAAGGCGGTCAAGCATTGCACTTGCAATACCATTTTGCTTCGCATGCTCCAAATCCTTTTGATTTTCCTCCAAAATATACGCACTGTTTTCAATAATGTCCGTTGCGATTTGTGCCAATATTCTGTTTTTCGTTTCTGTATCACATCTTGCAAGCGCATAGGATGCCTCCCGCGCTGCAAGTGCAATTGTATTTAATTCCTGCATACCGCTTCCCCCAATTTTACTTTGCACAAAAGTAAGTACCAATCTGCTCGCCTTCTAAGAGGTCATAAATCTTTTCAGGTGCACTACCGTTGATAATCACCATACCGATGCCTGCTGCCGTTGCAATCTTCGCTGCCGAAATCTTGGTTGCCATACCGCCGGTACCATGCTTGCTGCCCGCGCCGCCGGCAAGCGCAACGATACTTTCATCAATCTTATCCACCTGCGAAATCAGCTTCGCTTCCGGATTTTTGTGCGGATCTGCATCATAAAGGCCGTCGATATCACTTAAAATCACCAAAAGATCTGCCCCGATCATATCCGCAACGAGCGCCGAAAGTGTGTCGTTATCGCCGAACTCAATTTCCTCCGTGGAAACGGTGTCGTTTTCATTAACAATCGGAATGGCGCCCAGCTCCAAAATGGTCTCCATTGTATTTTGCGCATTTTGCTTACGCAGCGGATGCTCCACAACATCAGCGGTGATTAACACCTGCGCAACCATATTGTTATATTCGGAAAACAGCTTATCATACAAATACATCAGCTCACACTGACCAATGGCTGCCATTGCCTGACGGTGCGGAACCGCTTTCGGGCGCTCCGTTCTGCCGCTCTTGGCAACACCGACGGAAATTGCACCCGAGCTGACAAGTACAATGTCCTTCCCCGCATTATGCAAATCGGACAGCACCCTTGCCAACGCTTCTACACGGCGGATATTGACCTTGCCGTTTTCATGCGTCAGTGTAGATGTACCCACTTTAAATACAATTCTGTTTGCACTCAAAAAACTGCTTCTCATTTTCTTAACCACCTTTTAAATCAATACTCTATATTAAACCACAATTCCGGACATTTGTAAATAGGGCGTTCTTCATTTTTTGTTCATAAAAAATTTTCTTTATTCTTGCATGAAAGTATGTTAAAATAAGGTAAGATATTACATATGGGAGGTCTTTTGTATGGCAAATACAAAGATTTTAATTGTGGATGATGATTTAAACATCAGCGAACTGTTAAGGCTTTGTCTCGAAAAAGAAGGCTTTGACACCGTAATTGCCAACGATGGCTTAAGCGCTATATCCAAATTCAAAGAAGCAGCACCGGACTTAGTGCTTTTAGATATTATGATGCCGAAGGTAGACGGCTGGCAGGTTTGCCGCGAAATTCGCAGAGTCAGCAACATTCCGATTATCATGCTGACCGCAAAGAGCGAAACCTTTGATAAGGTACTCGGGCTTGAGCTCGGCGCAGATGACTATATGGTCAAACCGGTCGAAAGCAAAGAGCTTATCGCTCGCATCAAGGCAGTTCTGCGCCGCTACGAATCCGGCAGTACACACACGGACAAGGAAATCGTTTACAACAATTTGTCCGTCAACATTTCAAACTACGAACTCGTTCTCAGCGGCAAGCAGGTGGACATTCCACCCAAAGAGCTTGAGCTTTTGTATTTTCTTTGCTCCAATCCCAACCGCGTATTTACACGCGAACAGCTTTTAGAAGAAGTCTGGGGCTTTGATTACTTCGGAGATTCCAGAACCGTCGATGTTCACGTCAAGCGTCTGCGCGAAAAACTGGAAGGTCACGAAAAAAACTGGACACTGAAAACCGTCTGGGGCGTCGGCTATAAATTCGAGGTGAAATAAAGCGTGCGGAAAACAATCTTTCGAAAAATGATGTGGTCTACTCTGCTGATTATGGTGATTATTTTACTCGTACTTGGCACCATCATGTTCACACTATTTGGCACCTATGCAATCAACAGCGAAGCCGAGGCTTTGGTTTCGACTGCAGAAAACATTGCAGATTTCACGGTATACTGGCGCACACAGGACAAGCATTTCAATGCCAGAAATGTATATAATATGACGCTAAATGCAACCGGCGAAATTACCGGCACGGACATCGTGGTCGCAAATACAAGCGGTCATGTTTTCGCAAGCAATTTAGACAGTGCCCAGCTACCGGCTAAAATCGCAAGCAATTATATGGATGCCGCACTCGCCGGAAATGTAACGCGGTTTACCGGCAATTTTGACGGTGTGTTTGAAGACAAAGTACTGACGGTTGCCTACCCGATTGCGTACGAAAACCATATCATCGGTGTTGTGTTTACACATGCTTCCATGCCGCAGCTGCAGAGCGGAAGAATGGCGCTGTTTCGGATGTTCTTAATTGTCAGCATATTCGTGTTCTGTATTGCATTTATGATTATGTATATTCTTTCACAGAGAATGACAAAGTCCATAAAGGACATCAGCATTGCAGCACGTGCACTCGCGGCCGGAAAATATGATACCCGCGCCAAAATCACCGGTGACGATGAGATTGCCGAGTTGGGGCGCACCTTCAATCATATGGCCGCTTCCCTGCAGAAGTTAGACGATACGCAAACTTCATTTATTGCAAATGTCTCGCACGAGCTGCGCACACCGATGACAACCATCGCCGGCTTCACGGAAAATATATTAAACGGCACCATCCCTGTCGAGCAGCAAAATAAATACTTGCAGATTGTGCTCGATGAATCCAAGCGGCTTTCGCGTATGGTTACGGATATGCTTGACATTTCCAAAATCAGTCTCGGCCAGTTCTCCATTACAAAAGAAGCCTTCAACCTGACCGAACTGCTGCGGTTAATTATCATTCAATATGAAAACCCGATTGAAGAAAAACACCTGGATGTATCCGTCGAGTTTTCAGAGGATTCCATCACGGTTCTCGCGGATCGCGATGCCGTAACGCGCATTATAACAAATATTATAGACAATGCCATTAAATTTTCCGACCCCTGTGGCAGATTGGACATCAGCGTCATTACGCGTGACGGCAAAGCCTATGTTGCTATTGCAAACGAAGGTATCGGCATTGATCCTGCTGATATCGGACATGTATTTGACCGTTTCTATAAGACAGATAAATCCAGAAACGACAAAAAAGGCACCGGCCTCGGCTTGTACCTTGTGCACAACCTTTTAACCCTGCACGGAGAAACCATCGCCGTTAAAAGCGACGATTTAAGTGATACGGATTTTGATGGAAATCCGAACCATCCGGCGCGGCGCACAACCTTTGTTTTCTCACTTGCACTCGGAAAACAATAAAATTTACATGCAATTCATAATTCTGCAAAATTTGTATTATAGAATGAATACAGAAAAATTACACACAATAAAAATCAGAGGTGTTTTTTATGGAAAATAATCAAAACGAATTTTTCAACGACAAACCGCAGCAGACACCGGAACCAATCGAAGAAGTGATGGAGACCGCGTCTGCCGAAACCGCATCTGCCGATACATCGCAGACTTCTTTCCAAACCTTTGAGGTCATCGATGATATGCCGACTGAAAAAGCAGAAACAACAGACACAGAAAGCGATACAGCCTACCTCTATGGTGATGACGACACAAACTGGAAACCGGAAAAAAAGATACGCGCCAAAAAGCAATGGCCGATCGTTGTAGTGACCGCGCTGGTTACAAGTATTTTAACCTCTGCGCTCTGTGCCACATTCTATTGGTTCACTACACCCAAAAACCAATCCACAGTCATTTACCGAGACGGCAATGATTTACGCACAAAAATTGATTTGATGACAGCGCTCGGCTTAAACAACGATGACGAAGGCAAGCCGCTTTCTGTGACAGAAGTTGCCAACCGAGTCAGCCCGAGCGTCGTCGGCATTTCCACAAAGGGCATCGCGATGCAGGAAAGCTTTTTCGGTATCATGCAACAGCCGTTTACCAGTAGCGGCACGGGATTTGTTGTCAGCACAGACGGCTACATTGTTACAAACAACCACGTAATCGAAAATGCATCCGAAATCATCGTAACCTTAGACGCAGACAATGAACTGCCGGCAACCTTAATCGGTACAGATCCACAAACGGATCTTGCAGTGCTCAAGATTGAAAAAACCGGCCTATCCCCTGCCATTCTCGGCAGCTCCGGCGATGTGCAGGTCGGTGAAGTGGCAATCGCCATCGGTAATCCACTCGGTCAGCAGCTTTCCGACACCGTGACTGCCGGTATCATCAGCGCAACAAACCGCAAAGTAAGCGTAGACGGCACCGAATATACGCTTTTACAGACAGACGCTGCCATCAACAGTGGCAACTCCGGTGGTCCGCTTGCAAACGCATACGGCGAAATCATCGGCATCAACAATGCAAAGATTGCCGCAAGCGGCGTAGAAGGCCTCGGCTTCGCAATTCCGTCAGATATCGCAAAACCGATTATCGAGGACTTAATCGCTGTCGGTTACGTACGCGGCAGACCGCTTATCGGCATTAACGGCAGAAACATTACGGAAGAAATCAGTGAATACTATGATTTACCGATTGGTATATATGTTGTATCTGTTGTTGAATTCTCAGCAGCAGAAAAGGCGGGACTGCAAATCGGCGACGTGATTACCCACTGCAACGGCAAAAAGATTGCCACCGTTGACGAACTCAACGAAATCCGCGATGCACACGCCGCCGGCGATACCCTTAAGCTTACGGTAATCCGCAATGAAAAGACGATGGACATCGCACTTGTTCTCGGCGAGGACAGACCCTCTGTCTCCTTGAATTAAGTATTATAAAAATCGTACATCAGGTACACATTAAATCAACGATGCGACTTTCGCGAAAGTATTATTCTACTGCGAAAGTCGCTTGTTTTTTCCTTGGCAGATTTGTTTAAGCCATTCACACATTTGTTAAATAGTAGATATCAAAAATTGTAGAATTTGCTTTTTTTGTTCGAATATGTTTAGACTTAAAGGCTCTTTTTCGTTATACTATTGATGTAAATACTGATTTTGAAAGGTTGGACGGCATTATGGCAAGCTTTATTTATTCCGGTTTTTCCGACGAAATCTCACCGGACATCAAAACACAGTTTGAAGAATTAAAAAAGCTCGGTATCAGTCATTTTGAAATCCGTGGCGTAAACGGCACAAACGTATCTGAGCTGACGCTCGAAGAGGCAAAAAATGTGCAGGCATTAGCGCAGCATTATGGCATCAGCGCATCTTCCATCGGCTCGCCTATCGGCAAAATTCTGATTACAGATCCGTTTGAACCGCACTTAGAGCTTTTAAAGCATATCATTCAGATTGCCAAAGTTTTCAAAACCCGTTTTATTCGTGTGTTCAGCTTCTACATTCCAAACGATGCAAATCCGGAGAATTATAAAGATGAAGTCATCGCGCGCATGAAGAAAATGGTCAGGATCGCAGAGGAAAACGATGTGATTTTACTGCACGAAAACGAAAAGGGAATTTACGGCAATGTTGCATCGCGTTGTAAGGAAATTTTAGATGCAGTAAACTCCCCGAATCTGCGCGCCGTATTTGACCCGGCAAACTTTGTAGAGTGCAGCCAGAAAACCTATCCGGAAGCATTTGAGCTGTTAAAGGACTACATTGTTTATATGCACATCAAGGATGCTACGGCAGAAAAGAAAATCGTTCCTGCCGGCAAAGGTATCGGCAATGTAGATAAGATACTCGCCGCACTCAAAGAAAAAGACTACGAGGGCTTTGTTTCTTTAGAGCCGCACCTCGGCAGCTTTGCAGGACTCGACCATCTGCAGGGCGATATGGACAGCATTGACCTTACAACGCCGTTTACACCGAAGGAACGCTTTAAGATTGCATACGAAAGCTTAAAAGAAATAATTGATAACTTATAAGGAGGAATTTATAATGGATACAGTAAGACTCGGTATTATCGGTATGGGCAATATGGGTACGGGGCACTTCAAATCCATCCGTGACCATGTAAAGAACATGAAAGTAACTGCAGTATGTGATATTGCAGAGGCAAGACGCGAATGGTGCGAAAAGAATCTGCCGGCAGAGGTAAAGATTTTCGCCGACGCGGACGAAATGATGGCAAGCGGTCTGATTGATGCGATTTTAATCGCCGTTCCCCACTACGACCATCCGAAGCTCGCAATCGCAGCGTTCAAGGCAGGCTTGCACGTTTACAACGAAAAGCCGGCTGCCGTACATACAAAGCAGGTACTCGAAATGAACGAAGCATACGAGAAGTACGGCAAAGAAAAGGGACTCGTTTTCTCGATGGGCTTCCAGCAGAGAACGCGCGGTGACTGGAATAAAATCCGCGACCTGGTTCAATCCGGCCAGCTCGGTCACATAAAGAAGTTCATCTGGATTGTTACCGACTGGTACCGTCCGCAGGGTTATCACGACAGCTGCAGCTGGCGTTCGACCTGGAAGGGCGAAGGCGGCGGCACGCTGATTAACCAGAACCCACACAACCTCGACCTCGTACAGTGGATGTTCGGTATGCCGGATCAGGTTATGAGCATGTGCGACTACGGTAAGTACTACAACATCGAGGTTGAAGACGATGTTACCGCATTTTATAAGTATAACAGCGGCACAGTCGGTATCTATACCACCTCCACAGGCGAGCAGCCGGGCACAAACCGCTTAGAAATCTCTGCGGATATGGGCAAGGTCGTTTGCGAAGGCGGCAAGATTACCTTCTATCGCAATGTAGAGTCTGAGCGTGAGTTTAACAAAAATTTCACCGGTATTTTTGGTCATATTGAAAACTGGAAGTGTGAAATTCCGGTACCGAAGCCGCATGCAACGGGTGACCACGCAGTGCTCCTCCAGAACTTCACCAATGCAATTCTCAAGGGCGAAGCATTGATTGCTCCCGGTGTAGACGGCATTAACGAAATGACACTTTCCAATGCAATCCACTACTCTGACTGGCTCGGCAACAAATGGGTTTCCACAAAGGATTTCGACCACGAGGATTTCTATAACCGCCTGATGGAAAAGATTGCAAATTCCAAGGTAGAAAAGAATGTTGTACAAAGAACAACGGGAACGGAGGGCACTTATTGATGAGCAGAATTATCGGCGCGCAGATGTACACCATCCGCGATTATGTAAAAACAAACGAGGATATTGACCGCTCGTTTGCAAAATTAAAGGAAATCGGCTATACACACGGACAGCGCTCTGCTTTTAATGCAGACCCGTACTTTTTAAAGGAAATGTGCGACAAGCACGATTTTAAGCTCACCTCCTCACACGGCAATTTTGACGAAATATATGCCAATATCGACAAGCATATCGCTGACCATAAGGTTTACGGCTGCAATATGCCGGGCATTGGCGGTCTGCCGGTAGAATACCGCGAGACCAAGGAAGGCATTCTCACCTTCGTAAAACGTGCAAGCGAGATTGCAGACAAGATGGCGGCAGAGGGTCAGGTATTTACATACCACAACCACGCTTTCGAGTTTATGAAGGTTGACAGCAAATACATCATGGACTACATTTTAGAGGAATGCAGCGAAAATGTAAAGCTGATGGTAGACGTATACTGGCTTTCCGTTGCAGGCATCAATCCGGTAGATTTTCTGAAAAAGAACGCTTCCAGGGTCGGCGCAGTGCACTACAAAGACTTAAAGGTTGAAGACAATGCACCGGAAATGTGTGAGGTTGGCTACGGCAATCTCGATTGGGATAAGATTATCTCTTGCTGCGATGAATTGAATCCGGAATTCATCTTCGTTGAGCAGGATAGAAATTTTGACAATCCGTTTGAGTCTCTGAAAATGAGCTACGACTTCTTAAAAGCGAAAGGATACAAATAATATGAAAATGTCATTCAGATGGTACGGGACAGATGACCCGGTCACCTTAGAAAAAATTGCCCAGATTCCGGGCATGTACAGCATCGTTACCGCAATTTATGATGTGCCTGTCGGTCAGGTTTGGCCGGAGGACAAGGTGGCGGCACTGGCAAAGGCAGTTGAGTCCGCAGGGCTTAAATTTGATGTTATTGAAAGCGTACCGGTACACGAGGATATCAAACTCGGTGCAGGCAACCGCGATGAATACATCGAAAATTACTGTACAAACATCCGCACCCTCGCCAAGTATGGCGTAAAGGTAATTTGCTACAATTTCATGCCGGTATTCGACTGGCTGCGCTCCGATCTCGATTATAAGTTAGAGGATGGCTCCTCTGCCCTGATTTTCAAGCAGGCAGAAGTGGATGCTCTCAATCCGGCAGAATCTGATTTGTCTCTCCCGGGCTGGGATGCAAGCTACACAATGGACGGCCTGCGCGCTCTTTTAGCGCAGTACAAGGATATTGACGCAGAAAAGCTTTGGGAAAACTTTGCATACTTCCTGCACAAGATTATCCCGGTTTGTGACGAGGTTGATATGAAAATGGCAATCCATCCGGACGATCCGCCGTGGCCAATTTTCGGTCTGCCGCGCATCATCACCGGTGAGGAAAGCTACAAGCGCATGATTGAAATTGAGCCGAGCATCAACAACGGCTTTACAATTTGCACAGGTTCCCTCGGTGCAGACCCGAATAATAACCTGCCGGATTTAATCCGCAAGTACGGCGATCGTGCACATTTTATTCACTTAAGAAATATCAAGCTGACCGGCGAGCATTGCTTCGAGGAAGCTGCACATCTGTCCGCAAAAGGCTCACTCGATATGTATGAAATCGTAAAAGCGATGCACGACATCGGCTTCGAGATGTATGTTCGCCCGGACCACGGCAGAATGATTTGGGGTGAACAGGGGCGCCCGGGTTATGGTCTTTTTGACCGCGCGCTCGGTGCAACCTACATCAATGGCTTATGGGAAGCAGTATGTAAGGGGGAAAAATAAGGATGAAAGTATTAGACAATAAGGTTTGCGTCGTAACCGGCGCAGGTGGCGTGCTCTGCAGCAGTTTCGCAGAAGAGCTTGCCAAAAACGGTGCAAAGATTGCGCTGTTAGACTTAAACAAGGATGCAGCGCAGGCTGTAGCCGATAGAATTAACGCAGAAGGCGGCAAAGCAATCGCCGTTGGCTGCAATGTGCTTGACAAGGCATCTTTAGAAGCAGCACGCGCAGAGGTTGATGCAGCGTTTGGCAAAACCAACATCTTAATCAACGGTGCAGGCGGCAACAATCCGCGCGGCACAACGGATAAGGAATACTACGAAGAAGGCGACCTCGCTATCGAAGGATTAAAGACCTTCTTTGACTTAGACCCGGACGGCATCCGCTTTGTGTTTGACTTAAACTTCACGGGCACACTTTTAACAACGCAGGTATTTGCCAAGGATATGGCAGAGGCAAAGGACGGCATCATTATTAACATCTCTTCGATGAACGCCTTCACTCCCCTCACCAAAATTCCGGCATACAGCGGTGCAAAGGCAGCGATTTCGAACTTCACACAGTGGCTTGCCGTACACTTTGCAAAGGTGGGCATTCGTGTAAACGCAATCGCACCGGGCTTCTTCTTAACCAAGCAAAACGAGACCCTCTTAAAGAACCCTGACGGCTCGTATACAGCACGTTCGCACAAAATCTTAAACGCAACTCCAATGGGACGTTTCGGCGAGGCAGACGAGCTTTTAGGCACGCTGATGTTCTTAACAGACAGTACAAAGTCCGGCTTTATCACGGGCGTAATTATTCCGGTAGACGGCGGCTTCTCCGCATACTCCGGTGTATAAAGGAGATTTGATATGAGAAGATTTATGGACGAAGATTTTTTACTCTACAGTGACACCGCAAAGCATTTGTTCCACGATGTAGCAAAGGATTTGCCGATTTATGACTACCACTGTCATTTAAATCCGTCGGAGATTTACGAAGACCGTACATACGAAAACATCACGCAAATCTGGCTCGGTGGCGACCACTACAAATGGCGCCAGATGCGTATTTGCGGCATCGACGAAAATCTGATTACGGGCGATGCGCCGGATAGAGAAAAATTCCGCGCATATGCAAGCATTATGCCGGAAATCATCGGTAACCCGCTCTACCACTGGTCACATCTGGAGCTGCAGCGCTTCTTTAACATCTATACGCCGCTCTCACCGAAGACGGCAGATGAAATCTACGATAACATTGCAGAGCAATTAAAGAGCGGAAAATTCACCGCACGACAGTTAATCACAATGTCGAACGTTTCCGTTATCTGCACAACAGATGACCCCGTGGATTCGCTTGAATATCACATCAAGTTGAAGACCGAAGGCTTCGGTACAAAGGTGCTGCCGACCTTCCGTCCGGACAAGGCATTCAACATCGCCGATGCAGGCTTTGTAAACTACATTAAATCCCTTCCGGCAGAAAACATCGACACTGTCGGCAAGCTGATGGCGTGCCTGTATGAAAGAATTGATTTCTTCGCAAGCGTAGGCTGCGTTATCTCCGACCACGCATTCTTGGAAGTACCGTACGCAGAGGCAACAACTGCTGAGGTGGACAAGATTCTTAAAAAGAGACTCGCCGGAGAAGAGCTTACTGCACTTGAAGCTGAAAAGTTTACAACCTATGTATTCATGAATCTTTGCGAAAAGTACTACGAGCTTGGCTGGGCTGTACAGATTCACGTTGGTGCACTGCGCAACAACAACAAGCCGATGTTTGAAAAGCTCGGTCCGGAT
>JAZSGM010000075.1:0-2987 GCA_045532715.1 Clostridia bacterium | reverse complement strand
CTACGATCCGACTTCATAAGGAGAACGGGGGTTTATCCGATGCACGAAACGTCGGCACGGCTGCTGCTGTCGGCGACTATATCGTGTACATCGACAGCGATGATTATCTTTCGGATACTGATTTTCTTGAAAAGATTTATGAGAAAGCAAAAGATGGTACGGATATCGTCTGTTACAAATTTAAGAAGTACTATGAGGATAGGAAAACGTTTTCTGAATGTGACTTTTGCTTTCCGGAACTTGAACGGTACACTACCCTTGCCGAGAGAGTGAATTATCTTGTAAAGACAAATTCTTTTTATTGTTCGGCGTGGTCGAAATCCATAAAACGCAGTTTGGTGTGCGATAATGGCATTACCTTTGAAAAGGGGTTACTTGGCGAGGATCAGGAGTGGTATTACCATGTTCTGCTCAAAGCGACTTCCATAGACGGAATTGACAAGGACTATATCGTGTACAGACAGCGCGCTAACTCCATTACCTCGTCGTGGAAGATGAAAAATTTGACGGATTGCATCTACGTGGTGGATAAATGGCAAAAACAAATTTCCGATGCAACAATTGATGTGGAGTATAAGACAGCATTGCTCAATTCCGTGGCAAAACTGTACTGCAATTTGCTTATCGGTTATACCACGTTTGGCGACAAAGAAAAGAAAACGCAGTACAAAAAGCTCAAGGAACTGGCATTTTTATTTCGCTATAATTGCAATCCGCGCGTGGCAACCTTCAGTAAGATTTATAAGCTTATTGGGTTCGATTTGACAATGTTTGCACTTAAAATTCTTTGTAAGGTTAGGTAATTGTATGAAAGAACAACTGCCGAAAATATTGGTGGTATCCACGAATGCTTGGCGTGACAACACAGGCATTAATACACTGATACAATTTTTCCAATGCTGGGATAACACGCGAATTGCGCAGATCTACGCAAAAGCCTCCCTTCCAAAAACAACGGTGTGCAACAAGTTTTTTCGCATCTCGGAAAATGCCGTGATGAAGAGTGTGTTTAATCGCAAGGTGCAGACCGGCCGTGAGGTGCAGAACGAGACGACGATATCGCAGGCCGATAAAGAGGCAACGGCGGAAGAGCAGAAGTTGTATGCCCATGGCGGCAAAAGAGCCAGTCTGATTCTAAGCATTTGCCGTGAGCTTGTTTGGTGGGCAGGTAAATGGAAAACCAAGGAGCTGGATCGATTTGTCGACGAGTTTGATGCAGATGCTTTGTACATCCCGATCTATCCCACGATCTATATGGGCAGGTTACAGAAATATATTATGAAAAAGACCGGCAAACCGGCTGTGTCCTATTTGGCGGATGATAACTATACCTATCGCTCGATATCCAAAAACCCACTAGCTCTAGTCCATCGGTTTGTTCTGCGCAAATACATAAAATACATCGTCAAGAATAGTCAACAACTGATGGTTATTGCGCCAAAACAAAAAGAAGAATACGATGCTTTGTTCGGCACGAACAGTGTTGTGCTGACCAAGGGAGTGGATTTTTCGCAGTATCCGTTTGAGGAGAAGCCGCTCGGCGAGCCGATCCGGTTGGTGTATACCGGCAAGCTCATCATCGGCCGCTGGCTGTCGCTCGCGGCGATTGCCGAGGCGCTGGAGAAGATCAACGCTGACGGCGAGCGGATGTGTCTGGATATTTACACCACGGATACACTCACGCCCGAACAGGATCGCGCGCTCAATCGCGGCGCCAGCCGCGTGTGCGGGGCGCTGACGCTCGACGAGGTTGCCAAGGTGCAAAAAGAGGCGGATATCCTCGTGTTTGTCGAGAGTTTGGAAAAGAAATTCAAAAACACGGCGCGCCTGTCCTTCTCGACCAAGATCACCGATTATTTGCGCAGCGGGAAATGCATCTTTGCCATCGGTGATAAAGATATTGCGCCGATCGACTATTTTAACCGCTACGATTCCGCCGTTACCGCTTGCTCGTATGAGCAGATCGGTGAGCAACTCGCCCGCATCGCAGACGAGCCGTCGCTGATTGCCGCGTATGCGCGTAAAGCGTACGACTGCGGTGTCGCGCATCACGACGCGGATGCAATGCACAAATTGCTGATCGACACAATTGTGGATACGGTTGGAAAGAACGAGGAGGAAATTGAATGAGTGGATCGGTTTTATCAGCACGCAAGAACTATTGGTCGCTGGACGTGGCAAAGTTTTTGTGTGCGCTGATGATCATTTCGGCGCACTTTGTGGCGGAGTGGTGTAAGGGTAAGTTGCCGTCCGTGGTGGACTATGCGTTTTCCATCTACGTCATCGCTGTGCCGTTCTTCTTCTGCTGTAGCGGCTTCTTGTTTTTTAAAAAGCTGATAACTCTGCCCACGAAGGACGAAAAGAAACGGTATTTCATTCAGTATGAAAAGCGCATCTGGATTATGTATGGTCTTTGGTCGGTTATTTATGTAGCTTTCCTGATGTATTCTTGGATTGCAAATGGAGAATTCACTCTTGCCAAGGTCCTGAATTGGCTGCATATGGCGCTGGTTTTCCAGACTTATTCGACGATATGGTTTTTGCCCGCACTGGCAGTGGGTATTGCCGTGACCTATTTCTTGGTCACACGACTGTCCGCACGTAAGATATTTATATTAGCTGCTGTGCTGTATGTGTTTGGTATGTTCGGTTATACGTACAGATTCTTGGTTGACGACACCCCTCTTAATATTGTGTATGACATTTACGGAAAGATTTTTCAAACCACGCGCAACGGGTTATTTAACGGCTTCCCTTTTATTTTTATGGGATATGCGGTTTCACAGAAAACAATTATGCCAAGCCGCAAGGGCTTTTTGCGCTACTCGGTTGCGGCGATTATCACACTCGGATTATTGGCAGCGGAAAGTTTTTTGCTGAAGTTGAAGTTTGGCGTGACCGGTATGGACATAGGTGTTTTCATTGTGCCTTTCACTTACTTTTTTATTATGGCGGTGCTGCACCTTGAGTTGCGTGACGGTGCGTGG
>JAZSGM010000054.1:0-2468 GCA_045532715.1 Clostridia bacterium | reverse complement strand
CAGTGACAGAGCAACCACCACAAGCACAAGCGGACTGACAATTCCCGCTTCAACCGTCGCCTGCCCGACCACGATGCCGCCGACAATACCAATGGCAGAGCCGATATTCTTGGGGATACGCATCAGACATTCTCTTAAAATCTCCACCAACACCTCCATGAGTATAATTTCCGTCACAACCGTCGCCGGCACCCCCGCCCTGCCGGAAGCCAGCATCATGGTGTACGCCGTGGGCAAAGCTTCCGCGTGAAAGGCAACCAGCGCAATGTACAGTGGCGTAAGCGTCACAGAAATGAAAACGCACAAAAAGCGCAATAGCTTGGAAAAAACCGAAAAATAAACATTTTCGCTTTCATCATCGTCTGCATGAAAAAACTCGACAAGCAGTTTTGGTGTAATAATGGCAACCGGACTGCCCTCACACAAAACAAGCACCTTACCCTCCAGCATTGCACCACAGGCAAGGTCCACGCGCTGCTCCAATCCCACCTGCGGAAATAAGCCGAACTTCTTATCTTTCAGAAACCACTGCAAATGCCCGGCCTCCAAAATGCCGTCGATATCAATTGACTTCAGTCGCCTGCGCACCAGTTCGACGTATTTGTCATTTGCGACATCACTTAAATAGCTGACAAGCACTGCCGTTTGCGTTCGCTTTCCGACCAAAATCATTTCTGTACGCATACGCGGGTCCTTCATGCGGTAGCGCAGAAGTGAAAGATTGATTTCGATATTTTCAACAAACGAATCCTTTGCACCCCAAACAGAATAATTCAGCTCCGGCGCTGACGGAGATGTGCTTGCATTTTTACGGATATTAATTAAGATGCCCTCTCCGCTTTCCAAAAGCAGAATTGCAATGCCGGAAAACAGCTGTGGCTCGATTTCGTCCATACTTTGCAAAAGCTTGCATTCCTCCACGCACAATACCTGCGTATATAAATCCTGCACGGACAGCGGCTTTTTCAAATAGTGCCAGTATTGCAGAATCGGACGCATGATGTCCTGGCGCATTGCCTCCATATCACACAGCTGCTTAATGTATAAAAGATAAATCTTGCCGTAGCCTGCGTCCAGGACGCGCGAAATTGCATTATTCTCCTTCACATACTTGTCGCAAATCTCCTGCGGATGCATACAGTTTCTCCTTTCATTTCGCGCGCACCTTCACCTGCACCTCATAGGTCATTTCCGGCAAAAGCGCATTCCATGCCTCCATATCAAAATCCGCACGGCTCTGCGCCATACGACTTTTGTAAATTTCCGGATAATCGCAGCCGATTTCCCGACTGTAATCCAGCACGGCTTTCAGCTGCGATGCAAGCTTTTCTTCTAATTTTCTGCACTTTTCCGCTGCAACCGGCGTGCCGCTGTCCGCCGCTGCAACAAACTCAAACTGTGCCGAAACATGCAATTTTCCATTCTCAACTGACGGCATAATTTTTCTTTTCACAAGCTCGGTTTTCAGGGACAGACGTCCAAGCAAATGCCGCTGCACGGCACGATCCACCGTAAAATTCACCAGCGACGGATTGTTCGTGTAGCCCACCATACGTCCACCATTAAACAGTGCATACCCGTCCACACGCATCACATCCTCCTGCACCGTAATATGCGGTACACTGTGGCCTGCCTTACCGTAAGAAAGTGCATACATCACATCGCCGATGCTTGTATAACACATCTCTCTTTCTTCATAAAGTGTCGTAATGATGCTATCCGCCGCAAAGCCCGCAGAAAAATCATTAATCGCCTTGTAGCCTACAATCGTTTCCAGCGCACCGTCTGTCACAAACACAGCTGTACTGCGACGCAGTCTCGGCTGTGCATCCAGATAATGCAAGAATTGTTCTATCCCGCTTTGGGCTAAATTTTCCCCGACCACCACGGCGCGCATCGCGCCGAAAAACAGCGCATGGTCTGCACTTTGCCGCAAGCGCCGAATTGCTTCTTCCAGAGTTTTCCCCGAGGCATGAATCTGACTGACCGGATTTTCTGCCATGGAATCTGCAAAGCTGCGTACATTCGCCACGCCGCCACCGAGCAGTACCTCTTTTGCCTGCATATCCGCATATACCGAGGTCAGGATATCCATATTCTCCACCTCTGTGTACGGATAACAGCCGCACAGCAGAAAAATGACCGGAAGCAAGCCTAACAGTTTTTTCATCCCTTCCTCCTCCTTTTCACCCACAACAACACAAGCGGCAGAAGCACCAAAACCAACACGCTTCCACCGATTGCAGTATAAATAAGGCACATAAGCGCACGCGCCTCACTTGTTGGAATAAGCGAAACCAATGCGTACAAAATAAAGAAAGCCCCTGCCGTCCGCCCACGTCCGAGCTTCGGCTTCAGCACGCGCACCGTTTGATACGGAATACGGCAACACAATGTACCCGCACTGAGAATCAGAAAGGACCACGTCACAATAAACACAAGATCACCGCGCTGCAAAAAATCCATTT
>JAZSGM010000096.1:0-5205 GCA_045532715.1 Clostridia bacterium | reverse complement strand
TAGCCGCCGCCCCACTCTTCAACGAAGAGCTTCTCAAATACGTACTGGAGGTTGAGTTCACAGCCCCAGCCCCAGCCCTTAGCGAACGGGAGAGCGATTGTGTTACCGTTGTTTACCTGTGTGAACTGGTAAGCATCTGTCGGATCTACAACGTGACCGCACAGTACGCCCGGGAATGCGTTACAAGCGAGCATTGCGCCTTCGCCTGTGCCGCAGCCTGTGATTACCAGGTCAGCTGCCTTGGAGTTGATGAGTACAGCTGTTAAAATACCGATCTGTACATATGTAAGCTGATTTACATCTTCAGCGGAATACATACCGTAGTTGTATACGGTGTGACCCATCGGCTCAACAACCTTCTTGAGTGTGTCACAAATCAGGGCATTCTTCGCAGCCTGACTGTTTTCGTTAATCAATGCGATTTTCATTTCACATACCTCTTTTCATTTTTATGCACAGTGTGCATATATAATATACGAATTTATTATACCATTGATTGGGTTACATTTCAAACCTTTTTTCAATATTTCGCACAAAAGTTTCAATATTTCGCACAATTTACGCCTATCGCTTGCCTTCAAAACAAAATTATGATATGTTTTAAGTACAAAATTATAAAAATGAGGTGTTCAACCATGAAAAAGTTCAAAGTAGGTATCCAGCTGTTCTCTCTGCGTGACGCTATGAAAGAGGATATGGATGCAACACTGGCTGCCGTAAAAGCAGCAGGCTATGATTATGTTGAGTTTGCAGGCTACTTCGGCAAGAGTGCCGAGGAAGTAAAGGCGCTGCTTGACAAGCACGGTCTCACCTGCGTTTCCGTGCACCAGACACATGATGTATTCTTAGGCGACGATGCACAGGCAAATGTAGACTACTTAAAGACCATCGGCGCAAAATACTGCTGCATTCCGTGGATGCCGGTACAGAAAATGGCAAACAAGGAAGGCTTTGCACAGCTTTGCGAGGAAGCAAAAAAGGTCGGCAAGCTTTTAAAGGACAACGGTATCCAGCTTGGCTACCACAACCACGACTTTGAGTTCTTAGAGCTCGAAGGCGAGTTTATTTTCGACAAGCTCTATTCTACCGTTTCCTCTGATTTGCTCACAACCGAGATTGATACCTGCTGGGTAAAATATGCAGGTCAGGATCCGGCGGCGTACATCCGTAAGTACGCAGGCAGAGTCGGTATCGTTCACTTAAAGGACTTCACCTGCAAGAGCTTAAATGCAGGTCCGGCATACTCCTTAATTGACGAAAACGGCAAGGAAGTCAAGGGTGTTTCCCGTGAGGAAAACGAGTTTATGTTCAAAGCACTCGGCACCGGCATGCAGGACTTCAATGCCATCTTAGAAGCTTGCGAAGCAGCCGGCACAGAGTATATCATCTACGAGCAGGATCAGGCACCGGAAAGACCGGCAATTGAGTCTGCGCGCATGAGTCGTGAATACTTAAAGACCTTAGGTCAGTAATAACACAAAAAGGGCAGGAACACTATCGAAATGTTCCTGCCTGTTTTTTATTCCGCTATCTGCGGCATCTCATAATAAATACCGCACTGCGCAAGACTTATGCCGCTCGCTCGCTGCAGCATCGTGTCCATAGTCCAAAAGCACAGGTTTTCCATAAGCTTTGCCCCTTCACGCTCTTCCGGACTGAACGTATTCTCCGCTTCCTTTGCCGGCATATTGGCTGTTTCAAACGCGCCGACAACATGGTAAGACGCACCGTTGTCTTCATACAGCATTGCATATGCCGGATAATGCATTTCGTTGAAAACAAGTCCCAGCTCCGCCTGCGCTCCATCTGTAATCTTACAGATCAAAGTCACGCCATCCGCCTCATAATACATATCAAATTCAATTTCTTTCTGCTCACCCATCGTATAACCGGTCCAATAACACATATCCTCTTCGTCCCATCGACCGTCTTTTAAGATAAAATCCTTCAATGCCCGGTGCGCTGTCGTAAACACATCCGTTGCAGGCGCAGCTTCCACCGGCTGCGTCGGGGTATGGATGGTCACCGTCTGCGTTGCTTCCTCCCAGCCGACAATCATACCAAATGCCTCCGAAACCGCTCTCGCCGGCACGAGTGTTCTGCCGTCTACCAGACAAGCCGGACTGTCGAGCTCAAGCATATTGCCGCAGGAATACATCCTTTCGGAATCAATGGTCAGCTCCACAACCGTTGCGCCCTTTACAGCCGTAACCGTCTGTGTTTCCGCATCCCAATACACCTTTGCACCAAGTGCTTCAAATATCACACGCAGCGGCACCATTGTCCTGCCGTTGATCAGCTGCGGCGGTACGTCAAAGACAAGCGGATTGCCGTCCAGAACCACCCGGACATCCTGTGCAGCCAAGGCACGCATATCCGGTAAGGCTGCAATGCAAATCACCAGAACCAGAAGAACAGACAAAATTTTTCTTTTCATTTTATACCACTCCCTTTACCTTAAGTGTAGCACCTCAGCAAAACAAAGTCAATGAAAAAAACAGCGCCGTAAAATTTACGGCACTGTTTTTACATCATTGAATCAGCTCATACAAAACAACAGCATTTGCACCGAGTGTTTCCTTGATTTCAGATACGTTACACTTACCCAAATCCTCACAAAACAGCTTGCCTTCCCGACGGATTTCGTCAATCTGCGCTTCGGTCGGCTGCTCATTTTCCACGATGCGGTCATACAAGTCAATCGCATTGGAATGGGTTTTGTCAATCACATATTTTTTCACTTGGTATGCACCGTCAAAGCCTTCAAGCGTAAGTGTCACGTCCTTTTCGGGCGCGTCCGCAGAGAAGGTTTCGTCCGCATTGCAAAGCAGAAGCGCTACATTTCCATTCGCTGTCTTTGTCGCAAAAACGGTCACGCCGTCCTCTTCTTTGAGCAAAAGCATCTCCTCGCCGAGCTTTGCAGACAGCATATACGCATTGTAAATCGGCTTTTGGAAGAAGTTTAAGGTAAAGAAGTTGCGAAAGCCCGTAAAATCCGCTTCCATTTCGTGTTGACCGGACAGGCAAATCATCATCTTTTCAATCGGATAGCCCTCGCGGATAATCGCCGTATACCACTTCACGAAAAACGCAGAATAAATCTCATTTTCACGGAACAGCAGCTTCGGACATTCCTCACGGTTGCGAAAACCGGAGTTGCTTGCGCCCCACTCGTCGATATACACCGGCAAATGACCAAAGCCCTGCGCGCGGATATGCTCCATCGTATCGCGGAGAAGGCGCATACAGTTTTCCACGGTAATCTCACCGCCGGCATTGAGTGCATCCGGTCCCGTGCCGTAAACATGGAAGCAGATATAGTCCATCTTCTTTTTATTTTCACGCACGTGCGTTAAGAAAACATCGAGAAAATCGCAGAAAAACGCCAATGCAGGCCCGCCGATAAACAGTTCTTCGCTCACCCGGCGAATACCCGCTTCAAAAGCATCATAAAGCTTGCAGTATTCCTTTGCCTTGGTTTCCAGATTTTCTTCATCACGCATGAAAAACGAACGGCAATCCGGCTCGTTAAAGCACTGCAGCTTCCAGTTTTTTACGCGCTCCAAGCCGTAACGCTCCACAATATGCTTTGTATAATGATAGCAAATCTCTTCCCACAGCTTGTAATCCTTCGGCGGCGCGGTCACAATAAATTTGCCCTTATAGCGAGTCGCCTTTTTGCAGACCTTGCTGACCTCCTCCGGGTCGGAGGAGATACACGGCGGGATAAAATTATAGGACAAAAGCAAATCAAAGCCCTTTTGCACCATATAATCCATACGCACATCGTTTTCGGTGAAATCGTATTGCAGCTTCCCGTTTTCATCTAAACTGACAATATCCTCCATCATCGTATACATACGCACCGTTTGTGCAATGTGATCTTCGGCAACACGATTTAAAATGCGCTGTCCCCACGCATCCTCGATGGCATCCGTCGGATGAAAGTGAATGGCATTCCAGAAGTTTTTCACCGTCTTTTCGGTTTTGTTTTTTACCGTAATTTGCATGGCTCCCCCTCCGTTTCTGTCCTCATTGTATCACAGATAAATTCTATATACAATGCACAATCCGACGATTTCATTTTCCGTTTCAATCGTGTTGTTCCCCGATTGATTGACACTTTTCGTACACTATGATAAACTATAAACAATACAATTCAACGATGAGGGATGTAATATGACTTCGTTTGAAAACAGTGCGGCAATCGGCAAAATCATGTTTATATCAGCCATACGGCCGCAAAATCACTTTTACACGGAAAATGCACCACGGGTGTTTGACCGCCTGATTTATATCGCCAAGGGCACAATCCGCTTTTTTTGCGCTGCGCAGACCTATACGGCTACCGCCGGGCAATGTGTCTATTTGCCGCAAGGCCTGACCATCGACAGCCGTTATGAGGACGAAACCAACGTTACCCATACCTTTATCTTTGAGCGTCTGCATGGCTCGCTCTGGGATACAATTCAGGTGTTTCCCGAGCAGCCTGCCGTCATTCTTTCAATTCACCAATGTATCAAGCACGAAAACGCCGTAACCAATCCGAACTATTACCTCTCCTGCCTTTATCGCATTCTTTATCTTTTGCAGGAAAACACTGCGCAGGAAAACCTGAAAATTCTGCCTGCCATCGAAGCCCTGCGTCTTGAATATCAGCGCAACGAGAAAATTACAAAATACGCTCAAATGGTGTATATGAGCGAAAGCCAATTCCGGAAGCTGTTTCGCATGCACACAGGGTTGTCGCCGGTGGAATACAGAAACCAACTGCGTTTAAAGCACGTAGAAAGCCTGCTGTTTGCCGGATACACATTGGAGGAGGCCGCCACGGAAGCCGGTTTTAACAGCGTATCCTACTACTGCAGAATTGCAAAAAGGAGCCGTATTTGATTTTACATACGGCTCCTTTTCTTTTGCCTGATTTTATTTTTCGGTTGTAAAAAGGCTGGACGGCGTACGGATACATACTTGTTTGTAAAGACGGTTTTGAGTGCATCGCGCAGCGAAAACGGGGCATACGGTGCTAAATACGGCGTATGCAGCGAAGAGTCGGATATGAGTGCGCCAAGCAGCAAAAACAATCCTGCCGTCAACCCGAGCATGCCGAAAAACGCAGTCAGAAAGATAATGGCAAATTTCACGATACGCACCGTGCCTGCCAGACTGTAATCCGGCACAACAAATGAAGTCATCAGTGACAGA
>JAZSGM010000048.1:0-6568 GCA_045532715.1 Clostridia bacterium | reverse complement strand
TCTTGAAGCTATGAGATTACACGGAACCGATACAACAAGGAGAATGTATTTCACCGAGTATTCTGCGAATGCTCCGCAAGACATTTCATATTGTGTTGCTGTGCCTCAAGGAAGCGAAGGTGAATACATAAAGCATCTCCCTGAACTCAAAGCACTTTCATTTTTCCATCATGGCGCTTATGAGGATATTCCGGAAGCACGAAAAAAACTTCTTTCCTATGCAGAAGAAAATAATCTGAAGTTGACAGGTGTATTCCGCAATATTTACCTTGAAGGACCTCCGCAGCACAAAGACAAAAGCAAATTTATCACACAGATTATTGCGATAATTGAACAAAAAAGAATGAGCCTCTAAGATTGACTCTCCTTGGAGACTTTAATTTTTACTCAATAATTTCTTTGCAAAACAAAATGCAACACCTGCCTGTATCTATAATTTATACACTTAAAAATATAAATCAAACAAACAAGTATTGCATTTCACTTTACAATTGACTTAGGCAATAAAACAGTTAAACAAATAAGAATTTGTGAGGCAGTATGAAAGATTGGTTTAGTGTTGAAAAAATAGATGTTAATACATTTGTTATAAGTGAATATAAACATTGGGAAGAAACACATTGTTATTTACTGCTTGGCACCAAATTGGCTATTTTGATTGATACAGGTTTAGGTGTAGCAAATATCAAAAGTGTTGTGGAAAATATAACTTCTTTGCCTATTCTGGTTATAACTACACATATCCATTGGGACCACATTGGTGGTCATAAGTATTTCAAGGATATGGCGGTTCATGAAAATGAAGTGGAATGGCTTTCTGAAAAATTTCCAATACCGCTTCAAATGGTGAAGAAAAATCTTGCACTAAAACCATGTGATTTTCCAGATGATTTTGAAATTGAGAACTATAATGTTTTTCAAGGGCATCCTACATCCATAATGCATGATGGGGATATTATACATTTTGGAAACAGAAAATTGAAGGTCATTCATACACCAGGGCATTCCCCAGGACATTGTTGCTTTTATGAAGAAGAAAAAGGCTATTTATTTTCAGGGGATTTGATATATAAAGGATGTCTTGATGCATTTTATCCGACAACCGACCCGTTTGCCTTTATGCAGTCAGTGAATAAAATCAAAAATCTTGTTGTAAAAAAGATTTTGCCTGCACATCACCAATTAAATATTTGTGTTGATTTCATTGATGATGTAGTAAATGCATTTAATGGATTGTATCGACAGAATAAATTGCAACAAGGAAATGGAGTATTTGATTTTGGAGATTTTCAAATCCATATCTAATTGATAAATTCCAATTTGTTGAACTAAATATCTGCACAGGAGCAAGGTTGAAATATGCCTTGCTCCTTTTCATTGGGTATTCACGAAAATGAATAAAAAGGTCATTTATGCATATCACTACTTATCTAATACAGAGACATTTTAAAAAGGCAATTCCTTTTGGAATTGCCTTTTTCGTTCGCAATGCATCTACAGAAGCTCAATAAAAATCAAATACATCAGCGGAATGGTAATCACAGACAATGTATGAGAAATCAGTGTCATGGATGCACCCGTTTTTGTATCACCACCATATGCCGCCGGATACACAATCGTATTTAAGCCAAGCGGTGCGGCAAAGCAAACCAGTACAAACGTCAGAACTTGTTCACTCGTCCCCAGCGTCTTTAACGCCAGCAGTATGACCGCGGGAATTAAAACCAGTCTGAAAGCGGAAACAACATAGACTTTTTTATTCATAAGCATTTCCTTAAAATTGTAGCCGCCGATTACAAACCCGGCAAGCAACATAGCAACCGGTCCCTGACATTGACTTGCACTATCGAGCGCTTTCATCAAAAACGCCGGCAAATACTGCTGCGCATTCAAAAGTCCGAGCAAAATACCAAAAACCAAGGCAATAATCGGCGGGGTGAAAAGTCCCTTTTTTAAATTTGCCCAGCGTCCTGTATTTTTCGTCTTCGGTATCAGTATGTACAGCCCCCAGCTATAGCAAACCACACTTACGAAAAACGTAAACAACATATATTGAGAAAGCATATCCGCTCCCCATACACCCTGAACAATAAAATTGCCCATAAACCCAAAATTGCCAAAGGTCAAAGCGTATTTATAAATATTCCGCTGATAATCCTCTTCCGCAGTGACCGTTTGATTATTTACAAACAGTCTTGACAGCGGATACGCAAGAACAACAGCGCACAGCACAACACCCAAACCGTACAGCATAAGCACATAGTTTTCCGCAAAGCTTTCCACCGTACATTTTGCAATCTGCGTAGACAGTGACAACGCCGGAACAAAAACCCAGGTCTCGGCTTTTGCCATTACCGTACCGGCATTTTCAGGCAAAATGCTTTTCTTTCGCAAAGCATATCCGACAAGGATTAATATAAACATCATTAACATCTGTTCAAGCGTCAGATAGAAAATATCCATTTCATTTCTCCTTCATTTTTTGGTGCAGAATCAGTATTCAACTACAACAGATGTATGACACTCCAGCTTCGGTAATACAAATTCTGCCTTACCGTCCTTTTGCACGAAGTCTAATTTCTCGCCGGTAAGACCGAGATAAACATTTTGAATTGTCTTATCTGTCTTTACGGCAATCTTGATATTGTACAACGGCAAAATGTCCTCAATAATCTCTGCCTTCCCTCGTCTGATCGGACTTGCGTACACCAAATTGATACAGTATCTGTGTGCATCTGCCTGCTCAATCATCGTACATCTGCCCTGCGAGCCCATGCCCTCCACCTGAAGCTTTGCGCCGCTATAGACAAGGTTGAATGCCTGCATAAAATATCTCTTATGGAAGAGCGAACCGTACTCATCATATGCTTTCGACATAGAATGCGCAAGATAAACCACATTGCCCTTTTTCGCAATTGCCGGCGTTCTGACAGAGGCCTTGTTGTACGGCGTATTCTTATGCCCGCAGAAATGCTCGTATGTACGGCTGAAATACGGCGTCATGATTTCTGCAAAAATCTCTGCATCCCTGTTTTCCGTTCTCTGTCCAGGTACATACAAAAGCATCGGCGCATTCGGCACGTTGTCCCACTTCTTCACCGGAACTATATAATCGCAATCAAACTCCGGAGTACCGATATAGTTCAGCCCTGTATCTATCTGAAACGCACCGTCCTTAACAAGTGCATCCCCCATCATAACAACCTTGCCGCCGTTTGCAATATACGTTTTAAGTGCCGCAAGGGCATCGTCGTCCAGCATCGTTTTTTCCGGTAAAATCACCGTATCAAACTTATAAAACTCATTATTATGAATCACATCATAATCGAGCTGGTTTTCCTGCAAAATTTTAGAAACACCCTCGCACGCGCTCCAATCGTTTGAGATGTACAGGCCAATATTTGCCATGGATGTGCCGCCATAGCAGAATGGTGCGATTTTTTCAAGGTAATCGTAGGCTTGACCGATATAGTCATACGTCTGCAGCTCCATCTCACCGTCCGGGTGCATATGATCACCGACGGATGCCCCAGCACCGTACATTGCCATTGTAGCAACCTCATACTTGATCGCTTCGCCGGACTTAAAGCCGCCAAACTCTCCCCAGTCCCGATGGAATTTGCCCGTCATACCGATTAAATGCTTCCCGGAATTAACAAAAAACTTCGCACGCAGCGGCAGCTTGTCATAGCCACCCCACGCCGTCGGCAAATCCTCCATCTCAAAGTGCGTCTGATATGCGTGAAATTCCGTTTTTTTCGGATTGGCACCACCGCTGTTAAAGAATATCGTCGCATCCGGGTGGTATTTTTTCATAATATCCGTACACTTTTGCATAAACGCCTGGCGTTTAATTGTATAATACTTCTTTGCATCCGCTTCACATTCCGGATTCAAGCCCATTTCGCGCATACCCTTCACACACGATGCGCAATAGCAGGAATCGCCAACAAGACAAATATCATAAAACAAGCCGTCCACTTTCTTATAGCGCTTGCATACCTCTTCCGTAATCTCATAAATATGCTTCGTATACTCGTTACCGTCGTTCAAACAAAGCCATTGCCACGCACAATTCCCTTTCGGACTGTTATAGCTTGCCGCCGGATTAAAACCGCCGGTCATCTGATAGCTGCCGTCCTTCTTCATTGCAATCCATTCCGGATGCGCTTTCGCATCCTCATCGGACCAGCCTGCCGTAATGTAAATCGGTGCTCTCACGCCAATTTCGTGTGCAGCCTCTACCATTGCTCCTGTCAAATCGAAATTCAGGTGCGGATGCATTGTGCCGACCTTTGTCGGGTAATAACAAAGGCTGTGATGACACTTTGCAAAAACGGTAATGCTGTCTACATTGCCGCGCTTTAATGCCGCCTGGAATTTTTCCTTCGAAAATTCCGAGCCGATGCCCTCAATATCCGGCGATGTATGGAAGTCCAGATGCACTTGTCTGTATGTTGCTTTTGTCCATTTTTTCATATCATTCCCCCCTTATTATTGCATAGTCTTTTTCTCAAAATAAACCGTATCAATTCCTTCACCTCTGTCATTTTCCAAGATACAAAGTGGTTCAAATCCGAAGCTCGAAAGAATTTTAATATGTGCAATATTGGTTGACCAGGTTCGCGTATATATATTCGCATGGGCATACGCATCAAACAGTACCGTATACATTTTCCGCGTAAGTCCTTTTCCTCTGCCGTCCGGTCGCACGAGCAATGTAGATACATAAATATTCGGCAAGGTGTTCCGGCCGATTTTCTCGCAAATATAATCCTCTTTAAAGGAAACAAAGGCAATGAGCTTCTCCTGCTCGGTTGCCACTAAAATTCTTTGTCTCTTCAGTGCTTCAAAATAGTTCAATACACCACCATTGACCTTTTCACCGGAATTCAAATCCGCCTGCGTCGTCGAACTGCGCACCGACAGCGGCGGGACAAATTCTTCGTCCCCCTCCCGCAGCATAGCCAAGATCTCAGCATCAAATTGCGCTTGTGCTTCTTTTTCCACAATTTTGATTTCCAATATATGCACCTTCCTTTAGATTAGAATCTTTTGTCAGTATAACAGAATCCAAGAGCAAAAACAAGCAAAACGATAACATATCACAAGCAAATGACAAAAAGCGGCAAAGCTGTAACAGCATTGCCACTTTGATGTATTTAACCCGAGGAGAGCCGAACCCCATAGGCCCTCTACTGGTTAAATTTTCGCCCTTTGGAATTGTCGTTCTTGCAAGGCGTAAGCCTTGCTGCACCCTTACGCATCCAAAGGACTAAAATTTTCCTGCGTATAGGGTCGCAGAGTTTAAAAAGTGAAAATTTTGATGAAAGACAAGGATAAAATTTTTGTGCATACTTTCGTATGTGCATAAATTTTTCCGTAGGATTTCGCTAAATTTGCCTTTTTAAACCCTATGAGTTCGACTTCCCTCGGGTTAATCAAGATGGATCAAAAATCTGAAGGATACACGTCTTGACGCTGCTTTATCTACGTTGCCGTTCGCATCCTTAATCGGTCTGTCATACGAATAGCCTTTCGATTCCACCGCAGAATTAAACATATCTTGATACTGCTCGGAAATTCCGCTCGCATCGGATACGCAAAACGCCTTTACCTTATCCGCTCTGTCCTGAGACAGCTTCATATTATAGTCATATGCACCGTCTGTATCCGTATGGCCTTCAATAATAATCTGCGAAATAAAACCGGCATATTTCTCACCGAAAATAACCGAAGTGTACACCGGCAAAAACTTTGCTAAAAAGTCTTTACCTTCCTTGGACACCTCAGATTGCTCCACGCCGAAAAGAATGGAAGAATCCAGCGCAATGTCACCGTTCGTTTCATCTACGGTTACTTGAATTCCCTGTTTTGCAAGCTCATTTTTCAAATCCGCCAACAGGTTTTCTTTCTTTTCGATTGCAATCTCCAATTTCTCCTGCGAAAAATCTTCGATGTTTTCTGCTTCGTAGGTTGTAATATTGTCAAACAAATCCAGTTCCATTTGCCCGATTGAACCAAAATCAATTTTATTTTCCTTAACCTCGTAGGTTTCTATGTTAAAGTCAAGACCATCCATCGCTGATAACCCCATATTTCCGCTTTGCGGGTTTTCATTGACTTCGTATGTATTCCCCGATGTTTTTTCTTTGCCACAGCCCGTAACTGCAAGAACAACCGCAAGCGCCAAGAGCAGCGCTGCTCCCTTTTTAATAATCTTCATACTGATTCCCCCTGTTATTTTAGTATTACAGTTTATTATGCCACAGTCCTTTTTCTCTGTCAAGCAAACAAACAAATTAACGCCCGATAAAATTCACAATATGATTGACAAACGCATCTTTTTTCATTCTTTCCGGATGTCCCACTCTTATAACCCTTGCTGTATGATTGTTTATTGTCCCCAAAAAGGTCCAGCTACTCATTCTTTTTTTACCGATTGTCAAGTATTCTGTTTCAGAATCCATAACGCGGTCAAACAGTTTTTCAATCTGTGCATCATATCCTTTTGTATAAAATACAATATTTTCCGGTTGCAGCAGATTGATTTCTTCTTTCAGGATCG
>JAZSGM010000299.1:0-15148 GCA_045532715.1 Clostridia bacterium | reverse complement strand
CAGCCGGAAATGCTTCTGTATATATTTATCTAAAAAACGAGCGCCGACGCGCATAGAAATCCCTCCTTCTTTTCATCCTATGCCACCGTCGGCGGTAATATTATTCTTCTATAAATTCGAACTTCACACCGTGCAAGGTCAAAGTCAGCTTCACGGTTGCAAAGCGCGCACGGTCTGTGTAAAAGGTTTGCGTATGTGCATTTTTCAGCGCGCCGCACACCAAATACGTTACGCCCTGCTCCATTGCATAATCCGTCTCGCTGCCCTCATACACCAGATATACCTTTTTGCCGCGCTCAACCGCTTCTGCCAAAAGGCTGTCAAACACTCTTTTTTCATTTTCCTCCAGCCCGTACACGGAGTTTTGCATCAGCACAACAATGCTGTCCTCCTTTGCGCCGCGCACCGCTTCAATCAGCAATGGCCATTGGCGCGCATCCGTCTTTTTGATGCCACCCTTCGCATTGCTCACCGTCAGCAAAAGGGTATTGTTGATGCTCGATTTTGTAAATCCCTGAATTGCCTGTACATTTTCATCGCCACCTGCGTAGCTACCAAGCCGATACGCACCATCCTTCGCTTTTGCAAGCTGCGCCGTACGTATTTGATTCAAAAGTCGCTTCAGCAGCGTCGTTTCCTCATAGCCGCTCCCGGAAATGTACAATTCATAGCCGTTGCCGTCCCCATAATCCGGATGCATTTTACCAACATCCACCGGCTTATTGTACAAAATCTCCTCCTCGGTTGCAATGGCGGCATATGCCTTCATGCCTGCAAATTCTGCGCACAAATTGCCATGACCTGCCTGCAAAGCTTTGACCGTGCCGTCCGCAACCGAAAACGCATCCGTATCCACGCTCCAGCGCACCAGCTCCTTCGGAATGCTCACACTGTTTCCGAAAGCATCCGTGCCGCGAAGCGCGAAAGTATAACTGCTGCCCTGCTCCATTTTTTTGCTCTGCACGGACAGATAAATATCTACATAGTCCTCCACGGCCGTAAAGCTGACCTTCTCCTTCACATTGCCGTATGAAAGTGTAATCTCATACGTACCACCCTCGAGCGGCGCAACCGAGTTTCCACTGATTTTTGCCGGACGATCCGCTGTGATTTTCACCTGTTCGGCTTTGCCGTTTACATTGTTATAATGCTGATCATACAAAACATATTCTATCTCTACCGCTTCACCGCAGGCAACCGCCGGTGCGGACACCCTCGCTTCAATGCCCTTCACCTTCCCTGCCGGCGCAGCTTCAAATATGCCGATAGCAGTAGATACTGCACGCATGGAACCGGCAAGGGTGTTTTGCACCGTCAACGCACCGCTGAAGCGGTCGCGCGTCACCATCGTTGTCGAACCGCCGCCGTCCAGATTCAATGCCGTATCGCACCCCAGTTCAAGCAGCAGACGCGCAAGCTCGGTCTGGTTCATACCTTCACATTCGGCAAGCCTGCCGTCTACCGTCACCAGCATCAGGGTTTCTCCGCGGGCATCAATACCAACAGCCGCGCGCTGTGCATACCCTTTAATTTCATTGGTAAACTCTGCAATTTTACCGTCCTTGACCAACAGAGTGCCTCCGCCTGTCGCTTCGCGGATTTTTTCAATCTCCGGTGTCACCGTATACACAAGCTCCACCTCGTCTCCGACCTGATAGTTATGAAGCAAAAATCCGTTTATGTCACTGTTGGTTGCCAAAACATAGCCGTCCTCCGGAATTTGCACCGGCCCCTCTCCGACACGTATTTCCTTAACTTTACCGTCAACGACAACCATCTCTGTCATAGCAATGTCATTTAAATTTCCGGGTGTCATTTTGCTAAATTTCGTCGTCAGCAATGTAATCGCGCCCCCCGTTGACGGACGCTTGTTGATGGCATACAGCGCACAGGTATAGCCCTGCGGCGAGGTCAAAAGCGCATCAAAGCTGAAATAATCCATCACAACCGTATTGTCGTTTAAAAGCGCAAAATTTGCAAGTCCGTCCTCTCTTGCCGGTGACGAAACCAGCACACCGTCCTGCACAACCATACCGAGCATATTGGTCGGTCCCGAGGTCATATTAAAGAAGTCACCGTTGATTGCCGCTACTGCGCCGCTGCGCTTTGCCATAGAAAGCGTCGTCTCACGCGCGGACGTGCCCTCAGACGCTGTCAACACGCGCAGCGAAAGATTTTTATTGGTTAAATCCACATATAAAACGCGGATTTTATCCCAAGTATTCTGATAAAACCGGTCCAGCTTCCGAAGCTGTACCCCTTCCGTCACAGTTTGCGTTGTATCGCTTTCCCACAACGGCGCCGCATTCGTCATACACGCAGCGATACATAAAAATATTAAAACAAGCAAAACTGTAAGTAGTCGTTTTTTCATACTGCACCTCCTATACTGTATCTTTTATTGTAGTACAGCTTTCCTGCTTTGTAAATAGACGGATTTTGACAATTTTACAAAAACTTCTTTACAAAGCAAATTTGTTATGATAAACTATTTTCAAGTCAATACGGTTCGGTGCAGGACATCGACAAGATTACATCGTAGTACAGGTTTTAGCCTTGTCTGTTTTGCACAGACAAGGCTTTTTTCTTCAAATGGTCTTGCTACCGTGGTACGGACAAAATTTTTTAAGGGGGTTTTTCTCATCATGGCAAAAGAGAAAAAGGTAATTTCCGGCCCGATTTACGATGCGCGTGAATTGGGCACAGCCAAGACATTGGTTCTCGGCTTTCAGCACATGTTTGCGATGTTCGGTGCAACCGTTCTGGTTCCGCTTTTAACCGGTCTTGACATTGCAACCACACTTTTGATGGCAGGTTTAGGCACATTGTTCTTCCATCTGGTAACCAAGGGTAAGATTCCGGCATTTTTGGGTTCTTCCTTTGCGTTCCTCGGCGGCTACGGTGCAATTGCACCGCTCGCAGGTACGGAGACAATGACAAACGCACAACTTCTGCCGTACGCGTGCTTGGGTGTTGCCTGTGCAGGTCTTCTGTATCTGGTACTCGCTGCTCTCATCAAACTCGTTGGCGTTAAGAAGGTTATGCGCTTCTTCCCGCCGGTTGTAACAGGTCCGATTATTATTGCAATCGGTCTCGGCCTTGCAGGCAGCGCTGTAAACAACTGCTCTGCAAACTGGCTTTTAGCCTTCATCGCACTCGCACTTGTTGTTATTTTCAACATCTGGGGTAAGGGCATGGCAAAGATTATCCCGATTTTAATCGGTATACTCGGCTCCTGCGCAGTTGCAGCAATTCTTGCAATCTGCTTTGGTCAGACAATTACTGCATCTGACGGCAACGCATACATCACACTCGGTGGCAGCGAAGGCTTAAAGCTCTTCAGCGTATCCGCACTCGAAAACTTAAAGAACGCAGCATGGATCGGTTTCCCGATTAAGTGGAGCGGCACCGTATTCGGCGGTATCGACTGGTCGAATGCATCGCTCGTCATCAGCGCTATTGTTGCAATTATGCCGATTGCTCTCGCAACAATGATGGAGCACATCGGCGATATCTGTGCCATCAGCTCTACTGTAGGTAAGAACTTCATCACCGACCCTGGTCTGCACAGAACACTTTTAGGTGACGGTATTGCAACCACAATCGCATCCCTGTTCGGTGGTCCGGCAAACACAACCTACGGTGAAAACACAGGCGTGCTCGCACTTTCCAAGGTGTACGATCCGAAGGTAATCCGCATTGCTGCTATCATCGCAGTAATCCTTTCCTTCTCTCCGAAGTTTGCAGCACTCGTTAACCTGATTCCGACAGCGATCATCGGCGGCGTGTCCTTCATCCTCTATGGTATGATTTCCGCAATCGGTGTTCGTAACGTGGTTGAAAACCAGGTTGACTTTACAAAGAGCCGCAACCTGATCGTTGCAGCAGTCATTCTCGTATCTGCGCTCGGTCTCGGTTCCATTTCCTTCCCGATTGGCGGTCTGACAATCACATTGTCCGCTCTCGCATGCGCATCCATCGCAGGTATCGTATTGAACGCTATCCTGCCGGGCAAGGACTATGATTTTAAGACAGAGGATCCGGAAGCTGCCAACACAGGCGTAAACTTCAAGGTTTGATTGTAACGTTAAAATGCATCTTGCAAAAGAGAGTCTCCGGACTCTCTTTTTTCTTTTTCAAATCCCATCAGTTTTGTTGACGTCAAGCGCAAATTATGCTATACTTAAATTAAGTATAATTTTTGATTTTTAACAAGGTGAACACTATGAATTTACAGGAATTTATAACCAACGTTTTTGCTGTACTGCGTGGTGCGGTAAAGCGCATTGCTTTTGATAAATGCGGCAAGCTTCTGCGCGTGGAGCGCGGCGTGCGCATCTTGAAAAAAAACTGCGAAATCACCGTTGGTGACCGCGTACTTTTACACCGCGCGTGCAAATTAAGTGTATGGGGCACGGACGGCAAGGCTGAATTGCACATCGGCAACAACACGTATATCGGGGATCGCACCGAGATTCACGCCGGCAAATGCGTGCGCATCGGCGACAACTGTAACATTTCATGGAACTGCACAATCATTGACCGTGATTATCACAAATTAAATTCCGACACAGAGGTGATGAAGCCGGTCACCATCGGCAACAACGTCTGGATTTGTCAGGGTGCCACCATTTTAAAAGGCGTGACCTTGGGCGACGGCTGCGTCGTGGGCGCCGGCGCCGTTGTTACAAAGGATGTGCCGCCGCGCTGTATCGTAGCGGGCAATCCCGCAAGGATAATCAAAGAGGATGTAAGCTGGAGACCTTAAGTATGAACACACAAAACAAAAAGAAGAATTTGCTCGGCTCTATTAGCTCGGTGATGGTCATTATGATTCTTGCAAGACTGATGAGCCTGCTTTCCACACAAATCTATATGGCGCATTTCGGTGCATCCGATGTGTATATGAATATTTATTCGTATGTCATCAGTATTCCGAATATCATTTTCACCTGCATCGGCACAGCGCTTTCCACGGTCGTAATCCCGATTTTTATGGGGCATACGGCAAACGGTGAAAAGGCCGAGGCAAAACGCTTTGCAGATAACATCATCACGATTTCTATGGCATTGACCGCCACTTTGGTTGTGATTGGCATTGCCCTCTCTCCGATTTTACCGCGCTTTACGGAGTTTGTAAAAACACCGGAAACCTATACCTACGCAACAAAGGCTTTGATGGTGGTTATGCCGGTTATGTTTTTTTACGGCCTCAATTATATTTTTCAGGGTATGCTGCAGGCAATGGGCAGTTACAAGCTGCCGGCATTCGTCAGCGTACCGAGCAGCCTGGTTGTCATTTTATATGTATTCTGCTTTGCAGACAAATTCGGCATCACCGGCTTGCTGGTTGCGACCGTAATCGGCTTATCTTTACAGGCAATTATACTGATACCGCCGCTGGTGAAAAACGGCTACCGCTACAGACCGTCCTTCGAATTAAAGCACCCGGATATCATAAACGCCTTGAAGCTGACCGGCCCGGTACTGTTCGGCGTATCGGCATATCAGCTGAATATGCTCTACAACGTGACTATGATTGCCCGTTTCGAGGGCATGGTTACGCTTTTGACTTACGTACAAAACATTGTATTGTATATGGTGCTTGCCATCATCTATTCCGTGACGGCAGTCATTTATCCGCGCCTGACGGAAAGTGCTTCCAGAAAGGATATGGCGCAGTACAAAACCGATCTTGGCGGCATCATCGGCGCTATCTGCACGCTTTTAATTCCGATGACCTTCGGTTTTATCGCCGTGCGTGAACCGCTGCTGCGCGTGATTGCACAATACGGCAATATCACGGATGCGGACATTTCCAAAGCAGCTTTGTTGCTCGCCGCATACGCGGTCGGCGTAGTCGGTATCGGCTTAAAGGAAATCTTGGACCGCGCCTTCTATGCCCTGAAGGACACAAAAACCTCTGCCGTAACCGGTTTTGTGATTATGGCAGTCAATATCATTTTAAGCCTTGTGCTGATGCAAATCATCGGCGCATACGGCATTCCGCTTGCCTACTCCGTTTCTTCGCTCACCGGTTGCGCGCTTCTTTTGTGGCGTTTGCGCAAAAGGATTGGCAGCTTTGCACCCGGCGTAGGTAAAACAGTTGCCAAAAGTCTGCTTGCCGCAATCGTAATGTTTCTTGCGGTTACTTTTGTAGACGGTACACTTGCATCCGTCGGCACGAATGGCGTACTCTGGCGCATTCTCCGCCTGGGCACGGATTGCTGCAGCGGTGTATTGGTCTACTTAATTCTGGCAGTACTCCTGCGTATTTCGCAGGTTACGGATACAGCAAAAAGCATTATAAACAAATTACTCAAAAGAGGTGCGTAAATGAATAAATTTCTGTTCGCGCCCGCATACGGGCTTTATTATCTGTTTGCGCGGCATCTGCCATGCTCAGATTTGCCGTACAGTCTCGGCGCAAAGCATCTGCGTCGCGGCTTGTGCAGGGCAATGCTCAAAAAAATGGGCAAAAACGTAAATATTGAACACGGGGCATTTTTCGCCTCCGGCAAGGACATTGAAATCGGCGACAATTCCGGTCTTGGCTTAAACTGCCGCGTGGCAGGTCCGCTCAAAATCGGAAACGATGTGATGATGGGACCGAATGTAATGATTTTCACGCAAAATCATGAAACGGAAAACATTCGAAAGCCGATGCGCTTGCAGACGGCACCAAAAAGTGCTGTGACCATCGGCAACGATGTCTGGATTGGTGCAGGTGTAATCATTCTGCCCGGCGTAACCGTCGGTGACGGTGCGATTTTAGCAGCAGGTGCAGTCGTGACAAAAGACGTCGAGCCGTACAGTATTGTCGGCGGAAATCCGGCAAAAGTGATTAAAAAACGCGTTCTGGATGAGGAAGCCGCCAAACCGCGTATTCTGTATTTAATCAATCACGCAGGCAAGGCCGGCACGGAAAAATATGTGCTCAATCTTGTAAAAGCCTACCACGGCAAGCGTGCCCATTGCTATTTTGCATACAATGAGCCTGGGCTTTTATCCGAACAAATGCAGCAGCTGGGCATCCCGTCATTCCAGATTACGATGCGCAGCTCATTCGACAAAAAAGCGGCGAAACAATTGGCGCAGATTTGCCGTGAACACAATATTGATGTGATTCACGCACAGTACCCGCGTGAAAACTATATTGCAGTACAATCAAAGAAGTATTTCAATGTACCAAAAGTGGTTTACACCTTCCACCTTACATTAAAAAACCCGTTCTGGTACCGCCCATTTAACCGTTACATCACAAATCGCAACCACAAAATTATTGCGGTATGCAACAACGGTGCGGATTTACTGGTCGGCAACGGTGTTCGCCGCAGTAAAATTGATGTCATTTTCAACGGCATCCTGCCGGAGGAATACAAAGAGCTGCCTTCTACGATTCGTGAAGAGCTCGGCATTTCGGAGGACACCTTCGTCATCACAACGCTCGCGCGCTATCATATGGCAAAGGGGCTGGATTTCTTTACAGCTGCCGTTGCAAAGCTCAAAAAGATTGCAAAGCGTCCGTTCGTGGTGCTCTATGCCGGTGACGGCGAGCTCTTTGAAGAAATCAAAGCGCAGATTCAGCGACTCGGTCTGGAAAACGAAATCCGTCAGCTCGGCTTCCGCAGTGACGCAGACAACATTCTGCGCGGCAGCGATATCTTTGTAAACTCTGCCAAATGCTACGAAGCGCTCAGCTTTGCCATTTTAGAAGCCCTCTGCCGCAAGCTGCCGGTGGTTGCAACCGATGTTGGCGGCAACGGCGACATTCTCTCGGCGCAAAACGACTGCGGTCTTTTGGTTGAATACGGCGATACCGACGCTATGGCAAATGCCATTGCCCGTATGATGGAGGATTCCGATTTCTACAATCGTTGCAGCAAAAACGCACTGCGTGCCATTCACGAGGTCTTTAATTTAAATAAAATATTAGATGACACCTTCGCGGTGTATCACTAAGAAAAGAGGTTATTACAATGTCAGAAAAAAAGAATTTCAAGTTTAACATCATCGATGCCATCATTTTGGTGGTTCTGCTCGCCGCAGTTTGCTTTGCCGGCTGGCACCTCTTCGGTCCGGGTGCAAATGTTTCCGACGAAACCGTAAAGTATGTCATCTGCTATACCTGTGACGAAGTACCGGAATATGCGGCGCAGGCAATTTTTGAAAACGATCTGGTTTCCGAAGAGTATACCGAAGCAAATCTTGGTTATGTTACCGGCATAAAGCTCAGCCCGTCCACCACTTATACAACAGATGCGCAAGGTGAGATTCATTTAACCAGCAAGCCGCACTACAACACGGTAGATCTGCAAACCGTTCTGGAGATGCCGAAGGATGAAGCCACCTTTGCGCATGGCGTTCGCGTTGACGAGGCAAAGCTCGGCGTTGGTCATTCCATCACCATCCGTGTCGGCAAGGCAAAGGTTTTCGGCCGTGTTTCCGGCATTGATATCGTGAAATAATACAGCCGAGGGGAGCTTTTTCTATGTTTCAACAAAGCATAACCGGACGCATCCTGCTCTGGCTGAAAAGCCTTTTTATGCAGTATGATGCATCTTTAACCTATCGCGCAATTCTGCGCGCAGCAAATGCAATCAAGGCAAAGTTTATCTCGAGTGGCATTTATCACTCAATTACAACACCTTCCAAATTCGAGGCAAGATATACATCCTCGCTGTTTTATACGTTCCTGTCCGCCTTCTGGCAAGCGGTTCTTTCCCTGCTCAAAAAGCTGACGGACGCTTTTGCACGCCTCCTGCAGGGCAGTTTTATTTCTGCACTGTCCGGTGCACTGCAAAAAACAGGGGTTCTGCGCTTCGAATATCTTTGTGCCGGCTTCTTCGGCGTTATGCTGCTGGTGCCGCATGACTATTGGAACAATCTGTATGCCTTTATCGGCGCACTTGCGCTGAGCGCGATTCACCTTCTGCGCCTGGCGCGCACGCAGCGTCTCGGGACAAACATTCGCGCCATTCCGCTTTCCCTGTTTGTTTTCGCGCTTTCCATCGTTGTAAGCATTGCGATTACACCGGTACACGCGGACGGTTTGCGTATCGCACTGTTCTTTTTATCCTCCGTGCTCTTTATGCTGCTTTGCATGAGCTCTATGACGGATCAAAAAGCATTTTTCCGCTTTTTAAGCCTCCTGCTCAGCGCACTCGGTATTCTTTGCGTATTTGCTATTATCCAACGCTTCATCGGCGTAGAGGCAAATCCGGAATTTACCGATCTTGCAGCCAATGAAGGTATGCCGGGACGCGTATACGCTACAATGTCCAACCCGAACAATTTCGCGGAAATCGTCGTTTTGCTTTTACCGTTTGTCTTTGCAGCTTTCCTGAATACAAAGGCAATAGCGGGCAAATTGCTCTGGACTTTGGTAGCTGCAGTATGTGTCGTTGCGCTGACGATGAGCTACTCGCGTTCCTGCTATGTTGCATTTGCCATTTCAATTTTACTGTTCATTGCGCTCTATGACTGGCGCTGGCTCCTGCCGCTCGGCATCCTTGCCATTGCGTGCATCCCGCTCCTGCCGGAGACTGTAATGAACCGCATTTTAACCATAGGTTCCATGTCGGATACCTCCAACGCAAGCCGTATTTTCATCTGGGAAGGCGTTCTTGCAATGCTCAAGGATTATTTGCTTACCGGTATCGGCATCGGTCCGGAAGCGTTTGCGGAAATCTATCCGACCTATGCAAGCCATTGGGCACTTACCGCACCGCATTCCCATATGCTTTACCTGGAAATCTTCGTGGAGCTGGGTTTGCTCGGCGGTATCAGCTTTTTGGTATTTATGTTTTCCACAATCAAAAAAGGCTTGGCAACCTACAACCATACCGACAAAGCTATGCGCAATATCATTATTGCCGGCATCGCTGCCCTGGGCGGCATCAGCTTCGTCGGTGCAGCGGAATATATCTGGTTTTATCCGCGCGTCATGTTTGTATTCTGGATTACAGTCGGCATCCTGCTGTGCGCAATCCGGTTTGCCAGAAAGAACAACACCAACCAATAACAGGAGTCATAGCGCATGAAAATTCTCCATTTAATCAGCGGCGGCGACAGCGGCGGCGCGAAAACCCACTTAAAAAATCTTGTTTACAAGCTCTCTGAGTATGCAACGATTACGGTTGCCTGTCTGATGGAGGGTGATTTCTACACAGATTTTGCCGCCAATTACAAAGATACCGTGCTCTTCAAGCAAAAAAACCGTATGGATTTATCCGTTGCAAGTGCAATTGCAAATAAGCTGCGCACTGAAAACTACGATCTTTTGCACGTGCACGGTGCAAGAGCAAACTTTGTCTCCGTCTTTTTAAAGAAAAAAATAAATATTCCGATCGTCACCACAATGCACAGTGACTATCTTTTAGACTTCGATGATTTTTTCAAAAAGCTGGTTTTTACGAATATGAACCGCTTTGCCCTACGCAAAATTGATTATTTCATCGCCGTTTCCGATGCATTTTCCACTATGCTGCGCGAGCGAAATTTTCGACCGAACAGCATCCAGACCGTCTACAACGGCATGAATTTTTCTGCCGTACCGCAGACGGTAACCGACAAGGAAACCTTTGCCAGGAATTATGGCATCGCCTATAACAAAGACTATATCTATGTTGGCATCCTTGCCCGCCTGGACTTAGTTAAAGATATTGCAACCTTCGTCCGTTGTGCCGCAAAGGCGCACCGGCAAAACCCACGTCTGCGATTTTTAATCGGCGGTGACGGTGCGGAACGCAAGAATTTAGAGGCGTTGGCGCGCAATCTCGGCGTCGGTGAAGGTCTGCAGTTTTTGGGGTATGTTTCCGACAACTACGGATTTTTAAATTTCATTGACATCAATACACTGACCTCACTGTGCGAAAGCTTTCCGTACTCTATGCTTGAAGGTGCGGCTATGCACCTGCCGATGGTCGCTTCGCGCGTCGGTGGCATCCCCGCCCTCGTGCGTGACGGTGAAACCGGTTTTCTGTTTGATGTCGGCAATTACAATGAAATGGCATCCCATATTCTGACACTTGCTGATGATCCTGCCCTGCTCAGACAAATGGGTGAAAACATATACACATTTGCCACTGAGCAATTTTCGGATGATTCCTTTGCAAGAAAGCACATAGAAATGTACAAAAATGTATTGGACGATTACCATTCCAAAACACGTTATGATGTTGTACTTTCCGGCTACTACGGCTTTCACAACAGCGGTGACGATGCACTGCTGCTCGCGATTTTAGAAGGTCTTCGAAATGAAAAACCGAATCTGCGCGCAGCCGTACTTTCCGCAGCACCGCGGGATACGCGTTTACAATACGGTGTAGATGCCGTCAACCGCAGCAACTTTTTTGCGCTGCGCGGTGTACTGAAAAAAACATCTATGCTCATCAGTGGCGGCGGTTCGCTGATTCAGGATGAAACCAGCTCCCAATCGCTTTGGTACTACCTCGGTGTCATCCGTCTTGCAAAATACTATGGGCTTAAAATCATACAGCTCGCAAACGGTATCGGCCCCGTGAAGTATGATTTTGATAAAAAGCTGTGTCGTAAAATCATCCCGGCTTGCGTAGATGTGATTACACTGCGCGACAGTCAATCTGAAACAGAATTAAAACGTCTCGGCATACACGGTGTGCCTTATACAGTCACGGCAGACCCTGCCCTGACACTCCAACCGAAATCCGACAGACGTGCGAACGCAATTTTAGCACAGGCAGGTCTGTCAGACGGAGAGCCATTCATGATTGTTTCCATTCGACAAACCAAAAGTGCAAAACCGGATTTCCGTGCACAAATGGCAACCGCGCTGGATGAAATCTCCGCCAAGCAAAAAATCGGCATTGTATTTTTACCGATGCAATACCCGCGCGACCTTGAAATTTCGCGTGATGTTGCAAAACGAATGCACTGCAAAACCCATATAATCGAAACACCGACAGAGGTATTGGATACCATGCAGCTGCTCGCGCGCGCAGACCTGATTGTTGCAATGCGTCTGCATACGCTCATTTATGCGGCTGCCATCGGAAAGGACGCAGTTGCAATCGACTATGACCCGAAAATCCGCGGCTTTATGCACGATGCAAATATGACGCACCTCATTCCGCTTTCCGATTTCACTTCAAAAACACTTGTAAATGAGGTAACACGCCTCGCCGAAAGTTCACGTACAATTGACAACACAAGGATTTGCGCACGCGCGGCAAAGAATGCCGAAATTGCGCTGGCGCTTCTGGAGGAAAAAAACAATGAAGATTTATAAAAACATCACCGGGCTTGTCGGTGCTACACCGCTTGTTGCACTAAGCAAATTTGCGCCTGAACAGCAGATTCTTGCCAAGGTAGAGTTTTTCAATCCGGCAGGCTCCGTCAAAGACAGAGCAGCATTATATATGCTCGAAGCCGCTGAAAAAAGCGGACATTTAAAGCCCGGCAGCGTCATTATAGAGCCGACCAGCGGCAACACCGGCATCGGCATCGCCGCCATCGCAGCCTATAAAGGCTACAAGGTCATTTTAACCATGCCTGAAACTATGAGCATTGAACGCAGAAATCTGCTCGCTGCCTACGGCGCCGAAATCGTACTCACCGAGGGACATCTCGGCATGAACGGCGCGGTCGAAAAAGCAACCGAGCTTGCAGCGCATTATGAAAACAGCTTTATTCCCGGTCAGTTCGAAAATCCGGCAAATGCACAGGCGCACTATGAAACCACCGGCCCCGAGCTCTGGGCAGATACCGACGGAAAAATCGACATCTTTGTTGCCGGCATCGGAACTGGTGGTACCATTACCGGAACGGGTAAGTATTTGAAAGAAAAGAACCCAAACATTAAAATCGTAGCCGTTGAGCCGTATGACTCCCCCCTGCTCTCCGAAGGGCGTGCGGGTGCGCACGGACTGCAAGGCATCGGTGCAAACTTTGTGCCTTCTCTGTTAGACCGCAGCCTTTACGATGAAATCGTCACCGTGAAGACTGAAGATGCCTACGCAGCTGCAAAAAAGCTGGTTCAGACGGAAGGTCTGCTTGTCGGCATCTCCTCCGGCGCAGCCTTGCACGCAGCAACACTTCTTGCAGCGCGTCCGGAAAACGAGAAAAAAACCATTGTTGCACTCCTGCCGGATACCGGGGAACGGTATTTGTCTACGGATTTATTTAAATAAAAAACCGAACGACCGACATCCCATACGGGATACCGGTCGTATTTTCATGTCTTTATTCGTCAAATATTGTATTGCCCAATTAAATTCCCAAATAGCTTCTTACCGCGCCGGAAAGGAATGCAATCTGACTTTCGGCTGCCATCTTGGTATCTGCTGCAGTACAGAAGTACAGCTTGATTTTCGGTTCTGTGCCCGACGGACGAATTGCAATAAAGGTCTTGCCGTCTGCCAAGCGGAAGCGCAACACGTTGCTTGCGGCAAAATCACCGATTTCCGTCGTTGTACCGTCTGCAAGATACTTAGTATTGATGCTATAGTCCTCTTTTTCCGCAATGGCAATCCCGCCGAATTCACTCGGCATATTATCACGAATGCCCTGCATCGTGTCTGCAATCTTCTGCATACCGTCCTTGCCCGGCATATACACGGAAACCGTAGATTCCGCAAAGTAGCCATACTGATCATAGAGCTGCGTAAGCCCATCATAGAGCGTCATACCCTTTGCCTGATAATCCGCCGCCATTTCCGCAATCAGCATTGTTGCCCCGACAGCATCCTTGTCACGCGCATAGGTACCCGGCAAATAGCCATAGCTCTCTTCAAAGCCGAATTCATAGGTATGTGCACCGGACACTTCGTAATCCGCAATCTTTTCGGCAATATATTTAAAGCCGGTGAATACATCAATTACGGATACCCCATAATCCTTTGCAATTTCGCGACTTGCATCCGAGGTTACAATGGTCTTGATAATCACGGATTTGTCCGTCAAGGTACCCTTCTTTTTCTTTGCATCCAGAATATAACGGCAAAGAAGCGCACCGGTCTGATTACCGGTAAGCACCTGATATTCGCCATCCTTGTCACGCACAACCACACCGACACGGTCCGCATCCGGATCTGTGCCGATAATCAGGGACGCACCATTTTCCTTGGCAAGCGCAATCGCCGCCGTAAAGCCTTCCTTATCCTCCGGATTCGGGGATTTTACTGTAGAAAATGCCGGATCCGGCTTTGCCTGGTTTGGCTCAACAATCACATTCTTAATGCCGATTTTTTCAAAAATTGCAGTTACCGGACGAAGACCCGTGCCGTGGAACGGTGTATAAACCACCTTAAAATCATCACCAACGGTCTTAAAAATATCCGGGTTGATGCTCTGCGCATACACTGCATCTAAAAATGCAGCATCCACCTCAGCGCCAATTCTGACCAAAAGCGGACTTTCTTCAAATTCCTTGTCCGATACAACCTTTACATCTTCGAAAATATCGCAGCTGTTGACCACCTCAACAATAACATCACTTGCCTCCGGCGGGAACTGTGCACCGTCACTGCCATAAGCTTTAAAACCGTTATATTCCTTCGGATTATGGCTCGCCGTAATCATCACGCCGGCTGCAGCCTTATAATAACGGATACCGAAGGAAACCTCCGGCGTTGCATGAATGGTTTCAAACAAATACGCCTTAATGCCGTTGGCAATCAGCACCTTTGCCGTTTCCTTCGCAAAAGTATCTGAAAAATAACGTGTATCATAGCCGATAACAACGCCATCCGCCGCTTTGCCGGCATCCAATACATATTTTGCAAGGCCCTGCGCTGCACGGCGTACCGTGTACACATTCATTCGATTGGTTCCCGCACCTAAAATACCGCGCATACCGCCCGTACCGAATTCCAGGTCCCGGTAAAACCGTTCTTCAATCTCTTTTACATCTCCGGAAAGCTTTTCAAGCTCCGCTTTTGTATCTGCATCCAGCTTATCACTTGTCAGCCAGTAGCTGTATAATTCTTCTGCTGTTTTTCTCATTGTCCTCTTCCTTTCTGTATGTATCTGTTTTAATATTTAACATTATTGCCCGAAAACCCTCTTTATACCCTGTCAACATTTGAAAGCGGGAATTTGCGCGTAAGACGAGGCAGAAGCACAGCGCTATACTTTTGTATGCGCGAGCATTCTAACGAAGTATTACGCC
>JAZSGM010000309.1:0-4287 GCA_045532715.1 Clostridia bacterium | reverse complement strand
ACACGCGGCGTTACCTTCAGCAGGTCGTCGTAAGCCTCCTGCTCATACTTGAGGCAGCACATCAATCGACCGCAGGTGCCCGAAATTTTGGACGGGTTTAAGGATAAGCCCTGCTCCTTTGCCATCTTGATGCTGACCGGGGCAAAGTCGCCCAGATACTGTGCGCAGCAGAGGTTTCTGCCGCAGATGCCGTAGCTGCCGATCATCTTTGCCTCGTCGCGCACGCCAATCTGGCGCAATTCAATACGTGTGCGGAACACACTTGCCAGATCCTTTACCAGCTCGCGGAAGTCTACGCGACCGTCGGCTGTGAAATAGAATAAAATCTTGCTGCAGTCAAAGGTGTATTCCACATCGACCAGCTTCATGTCCAGCTTATGCTCGCGGATTTTTTCGGCACAAATCTCGAAAGAATCGCGTTCCTTTTTACGGTTTTCCTCCGCCTTTTTGAAATCGTCCGCCGTGGCAATGTGCAAAACCTTTTTCAGCGGCTGAACGATTTTGTTTTCCTCCACCTCGCGGTTGGCAATCACGACTTTGCCCATTTCGACGCCGCGCGCCGTCTCGACAATGACATGCATATCTGTGGTGATTTCCATACCGTCCGGGTCGAAATAATATATCTTACCTACGCTTTTAAAGCGTATACCCACAATCTGTACCATTGTAATTTTGTTATCTCCTTATTTATAATAGATTTCGAGCAGCATACTCAAAATCGTTGATTTCGCAGAAACGGAAATGGCGAGCTTTTCCTGCGCGGCTACAACCGATTCGCAGGCAAAAACAAGCTTTTCTTTGTCAGAAAAGCCACAAAGCTCGCAGAGCTTTTCGCTGTAGTCGGTATTGGTTAATCCCTGTCGAATACCGACCTTCAGCTTGAGGATATCCGAAAAGAAGGACAGCAGACAATCCAGCAGGATGCCCGTTTCGTCTGTCGGGTGGTCCTTCGTTTTTCTGTGTGCATCAAAATATTCGGCAATGTCAAACAAACGTGTCGGTTTGCCGATGCGCAGCAAAATGGCAGCGGCGTTAAACATTTTCTGGCGCATCTGCGCAAAGTCATCCTTCCGGCAAAGTAAATCCACCTTGCCGGTGATGCCGCCGCAGAACGAAACAATAAAATCCGTTTGCGATTGCATGTGCGGATAGTTTTCCTTCACATACAGACGGATTTCGTTGTCGCTTTTCGGTTGAAAACGGATGATGCGGCTGCGCGAACGGATGGTCGGCAGAATTTTGTCTGCCTCCGAAGTGCATAGGATAAAGACGGCGTAGGCGGGTGGCTCCTCCAGCACCTTTAATAAGGCATTCTGGGCGCCGACCGTCAATGCTTCGCCGTCTTCAATGATGTACACTTTTTTTGCCGCCTTAAACGGGCGTGTGTATACATCCGCGATGATTTCGCGGATTTCATCTACGCCGATGCTTTTCTTTGTCGTCAGATCCTTTAAGGATTTTGCAATCAGATCCGGATTGTTGCCGGTCGTGCTTTGTACACAGTTTGCACAGCTGCCGCAGGGCGGCGCGCCGTCACCCTCACAAAGCAACGCAGCAGCAAAATAACGCGCGGTTTCGCGCTTCAACAGTCCCGCAGGTCCTGCAAAAAGATAGGCGTGAACGGTGCTGTTGTTTTGAATTCCGGCAATCAGCTCCTGTATTATGGCATGGTTGCCCTTCGGATAGGGAATCGCCATTATGCTTTCTCGAAGCGCTCAACGTCCATAACGAAAATCGTTGCACCGCCGACCTCTACCTCTACCGGATACGGTGTATAAACCGAGCCGAGACCGGACATCGGAACCGGTGTGGAAATAATCTGCTTTCTGGTTTCGCTCTTGGACTTAATGATATCAATAACTGCCTGCACATTCTGCTCGCTTGTGCCGACCAGAAGTGTGATGTTGCCGGACTTTAAGAAGCCGCCTGTGGTCGCCAGCTTTGTTACACTAAAGCCCTGACGGTTGAGCTCGCTCATTACCTTACCGCCGTCCTCGTCATGTACAATCGCAAGAATTAATTTCATAATCGTGTCCTCCTTTATATAGAAAAAATAGCGTTCTGTTTGTTACTCTGTCTATAGTTTAACACAAAAATTTAAAAATGGCAATAGGGATATTCTGTTACGCCAGCGGCAGGGAAGGAACTGCGTTTAAAGAAAGGTCCGCAAACGCTTCCTTTAAGAAGGCGTAATGCGCCGCGCAGCCGATCATAGCGGCATTGTCGGTGCACAGCACCGGCGGCGGAACAAAAAAGTCCATTTTTCTGCTTTTGGCAGCCGCCTCAAAGCTTGCACGCAGTGCAGAGTTGGAGGCAACGCCGCCTGCAAGTGCAATTTTCTTTGCACCGACCGTTTCAGCGGCGTGGAAGGTATGCGCCGTCAGCACCTCAACGACTGCCTGCTGAAAGCTGGCGGCGATATCGGTCTTGTTGTAGCTTTCGCCGTTTTGCTCCAGCTTGTGCAGATGGTTGATTACGGCGGTTTTTACACCGCTGAAGCTGAAGTCATACGGATTGTCCATGGTTACGCGCGGCAGATGTACGGCTTCGGGGTTTCCTTCACGTGCCAGCTTATCAATCAGCGGTCCGCCCGGGTAACCGAGACCGAGCACACGCGCCACCTTGTCATAGGCTTCGCCGGCGGCATCGTCACAGGTGCGGCCGAGCACTTCAAAATCTGTATAATCCTTGACGTGGACGATATGACTGTGTCCGCCCGAGGCAACCAGGCAGACAAACGGCGGCTCCAATTCGGGGTGGGCAATGAAGTTTGCCATAATATGCCCCTTGATATGATGCACGGCAATCAGCGGCAGCTTTGTTGCCATGGACAGCGCCTTTGCAAAGGAAACGCCGACCAGCAGCGCACCGACCAGTCCGGGCCCGTAGGTCACCGCCACCGCACTTAAATCATCGAGCGTGACGCCGGCAGTTTTTAAGGCCTCATCCACCACCGTGCCGATGGCCTCCGTATGACAGCGGGAAGCAATTTCCGGCACAACACCGCCGTAGCGCTTGTGGATTTCGATTTGTGAGTTGATTACATTGGATAGAACCGTACGACCGTTTTTGATGACGGCGGCTGCCGTTTCGTCGCACGAGGATTCGATTGCTAAAATTAAAGTATCCATACTTACCATTCCTTTGCCATAATTACGGCATCTTCATTGTTGTCTGCATAGTATTTTTTGCGCAGGCCGACGCGTGAAAAGCCGCATGCGCTGTAGAGTGCCTGCGCTGCAAGATTTGAAAGACGCACCTCTAAATAAATCTGCCCTACACCGCGGGAAGCCGCTTCTTCAAGCAGGCGCATCAGCAGCTTTTTGCCGAGCCCCTGCCGGCGATAGCCCGGATGAACGGCGACATTGGTAATGTCCGCACTGTCCGCCGCCTGCCAGAATGCACAGTAGCCGATGACGGTTTCCCCCTCGCATAAAAGCACATAGCATGCATTTTCATTGTCAAGCTCATTTTCAAATGCCTGCTTTGTCCACGGTACTGTAAAACAGAGTGTTTCGAGTGTGTATAACGACTCTATCCGTTCCGGACGCAGTGTATCAAAATGCATCATCTTCTGTCACCTTTTTGTACAGCAGTTCAACTGCTTCCTTTAATTGGTCGCGACAACGGCGATAGGTTTCAATGCTGCCGCCGTACGGATCGGTAACGTCACCGCCGATGCCGACATAATCTAAAAGCGGTTGCGTTTTCAATTCGAAATCATCGCCGAAATAATGCACGATTGCCTGCTTGTGTGCCTGCGTCATTGTGAGCACCAGATCAGCCTCGTTGAGCACATCTGCGTTGATGTTGCGCGAGATATGGTCGCGCAGGTCCATACCGAGCTCCTCCATGACCTGTACGGCATTTTCGGAAGCCGGCATCCCCTCAGTTGTGCTGATTGCGCCGGACAAAACATGTATATGCCCGTCCGCCGGTAATAATGATTTTAACAGGCCCTCTGCCATAGGAGAGCGGCAGGTGTTGCCCGTACATACAAACAATATGTTCATAATGAAATTATTCCTCCGTAGAAATCACGCGGTTTGCCGCCGCCTTGTAAATGCGGTTGCGTACCGCAACCATAATCGGTTCCTGCCAGCGCAGTGGTGCATAAACCACGTCCGCGCCCTTTGCATCGAAGGTGCGCAGGGCATCAAATAAATTTGCGGCATATTCTTCTGCGGTTTTACCGCCTGCAATACAGATTTGCGCACCGCAACCTGCATAGCTTTTATCATCTGTGAGAATGCCGACCGTGTGTCCTGCCTGCTTTGCCTGTGCGAT
>JAZSGM010000120.1:0-6122 GCA_045532715.1 Clostridia bacterium | reverse complement strand
TTGCATTTTTGTCCAGCGTTAATGCTGTAGGGTAACAGAATTCGAACTCCATATGGTTTTAAAAGGTAAATTTCGCGAAATACTGCGGAAAAATTTATGCACATACGCGAGTATGCACAAAAATTTTATCCTTGTCTTTCATCAAAATTTTCTCTTTTTAAACTCGAAGACCCTATACGCAGGAAAATTTTAGTCCTTTGAATGCGTAAAGGTGCAGCAAGGCTCGCGCCTTGCAAAAACGACAATTCCAAAGGGCGGAACTTTAATAAGTATAGGGCATATGGAGTTTGAGTTCTGTTCCCCTATTTGCTGACTCTGTCCAATCATTTTTGTAATACATGGTTTTGTCTCCTTTGCAATTTTTTGTTTATTGTATCACAAAAAACACCTCTGCTACTATCAACTCAAATCACCTGCAGGCACAACGAAAAAGGTGTAGCCGTTTGTGGCTGCACCTTTTTCGTTATCTTTCAACCAAACCATATTTAACTTTAATTCTTTCGATTTTGTCTATCATTGGCTCGGATATAAACCACATGAAAAAAGCTGTGCCGAGTGCATGAACCAAATCAAGCGGAATTCCCACCATATAGGCATATACAATCATTTTCCAGGTGATTTTACTTTGGGACATCACAACGGATGCAGGGTTCATAATACCGCCGTAAATCACAAGCGTCATCAAAAAACCGAACAGGCAAAGCGATGCTTTGGTCTTTCGCAAGAATCCCTTTTTGAAAAGTATGCCTGCAAGAAAGCCAATGATCCCGAAGGCAAACATCTGCCACGGTGTCCACGGCCCTTGTCCAAAGAAAAAGTTTGAAACAAAGCCGGTAACTGCGCCGACCAGAAATCCCGTTTCTCCGCCAAAGCATACACCTGCAATTATAACAAGTGCAACAACGGGTTTAAACTGCGGCAGCATAAAGAATGCCGCTCTGCCGCTGACTGCAATGGCACATAAAACGCTTATCACTATAAGCTCTCTTGCTTTTGGTTTTCTCGACTCAAATACCATGCAAAACGGCAGCATCGTTTCAAGAATGATAAGTAAGCTTATAAAATAATACTTTCTGTCCCCCAAGAAGAAAACACCGATATAAATAGTAAGCGGTATTAAAAGCAGTATCAGAAATGCCGCAAAGAGTGTTCGTTTTGTCAGCTTTCTGTCTGACTTAGGCACTTGTATTACCTCTATTCCAATCTCTCTTTGCGGAAAGAAGCAGAAGCAAGCGATTGCAATTTCAATTATTGCAATTATCCGCAAAGTGTCAAGCCCTAAAGAGCTTACTTTTGCAAGGCCCAATATATCAATGTCAGTTATAAAGGAGAATGAAGTCAGCGCAAAAAGCAAAGCAAATATACTGCCGGCAATCCTTCTTGCAGGTGTCAGCTTTTGTGATTTCTCTTTTTGAGGTTTTATTTCATTTTGCGCCTTATGTAATTCTATTTGCCGTGATTTTCGTTCTCTCTTTTCTATGCTGCCACCACAAGCGAGGATAATATCTTCTGCTAAAACCGCATCAGGAAGGCAGGTTCTTGCCATACGATTTGCTGCTGTTGTATAGAAATTCTTACCCTTAAAGAACTCCCTCGGCGTGTCGATTGATGTTATACTTCCGTCAAAACATAGTGCGCATCTGTCGGCGAATTCAGCACAAAATTCTATATCGTGAGACACCATAAGAATCGTGGTGCCGTTTGCTTTTAAGTCTATAAGAATATCTGCAAATTCTTCTTTAAAATGTGCATCCATCCCCTTTGTCGGCTCGACAAGGAGCAGTATTTCAGGCTCCATAAGAAGTATTTTTGCAAGAGCCGCACGCTGTTGTTCACCGCCCGATAAATCGTAAGGGTGGCTATCCAAGAGATTTTCTATTCTGCAAAGCACGGCAATGCTTTGCACCTTTTGTTCTTTTTCTTCCTTTGTAAGTTTCTTGCCGGAAAGGATTTCCATTAAATCAAGATAAACCGTTTTCTTTACAAACACACTTTGCGGATTCTGCGGCAAGGCGCCCAGCAATCCGTCATACAAATTCCTGATTTCAGAAATGCTTTCTCCCTTAATCTTCACATCCCCTCTGTATGGTGTGTTAAGACCTGCTATAAGGGAAAGTGCAGTTGTCTTTCCGGTGCCGTTCCCACCCACAAGGCAAACCAATTCGCCCTTATGTACGCTCAAATTAAATCCTTTCACTACATCAGGTAGTTCCTTTTCGTATCGAAACCAAGCATCTTTGATTTCTATAACTGTATCGGCGTTTCCTTTTAAAGAATCTTCAGGAATTATAGCAGGATTCAATTCATTTTCCTTTGCAAATTTTTCAAGCCACACTCTGCCTTCTCTGACAGTCAGCGGACAAGGTAAAGCATTTACCACTTCGCCATGAACCCGCATAGGCGTAGGAAGCGCTTTATACATATTGTGATTTTGAGCTTCCAAAATTTTGCCGACTTCAGTTGGTGTTTCATCGGCAATGATTTTGCCTTCATCCATAACGATGACTCTGTCAGCCAACGGAAAAGCATCTTCCAAACGATGCTCGGTGAGAATCACGGTTGTGCCAAGCTCACGGTTTATCTTTTCAAGTGTTTTCAGAAATTCACCTGCAGCAATCGGATCCAGCTGACTTGTAGGCTCGTCCAATATCAAAACAGACGGCTGCATCGCCATAACCGAGGCAAGATTTAAAAGCTGCTTCTGCCCGCCCGAAAGCTCACATACTTTCTTGTAAAACCACGTCTGTATGCCGAAGAAAGATGCCATTTCTGACACTCTTGTTCTGATTTCAGTTTGCTTGTATCCAAGACTTTCCAAGCCGAACGCAAGTTCATGCCACACCTTGTCCGTGACCATCTGATTGTCGGGATTCTGCATGACAAAACCAATGCCCGATGCTTGCTGTTTGGTATCGTAATCGGTAAGAGGTTTGCCGTCAAAAAGAATACGTCCGTTTATCTCGCCATGCGGTGCGAGCGTTGATTTTAATAGCCTTAAAAGCGTAGTTTTTCCGCATCCCGATTGACCGCAAAGCAGAACAAATTCACCTTGATTTACTGTGAAGTTTATATGATCAAGTGCCTTATCCGTTCTGTTCGGATAAGTAAAGCTTAGATTTTCGACCTTAAAGCTTTCCATTTTCTCACCTCCCACAATTCAATGATAACCGGACATATACAAAGCAGGAAATATGCCAAAAATACACTTATCGCAAATGGCGAAGCCTCTGCAAATCGGACAGCGGGAAAATAACCTGCATACACCGCGCCCGTGAAGCTTCCCACAAGGGTATATGTCCCCAAAAGCAAAATACAAATCAGCGCTTTTTTATCTCTCTTATCAAACGTAAAAATGGAAAACGCCGTTCTTCCCGGTATGCCGTAGCCACGAGATTTCATACTGTCTGCCGTTTCAATTGCATTTTCAAGCGCCCAGGTTGTCATAACGGATAGAATATGAAGTCCGCTTTTTGCACGCTTTATGACACTTCCGTTACTCACATCCCGCCCCATGCACCTTTGCGCATTTGCTACCACTTTAAGCTGCGCGGCAAACTTCGGCACAAAGCGCAGTGTCATGGACAGAAGCAGTGAGGTTGACGGAATGACTCTGCCAAACAGATAGATAAACTTGTCGCTCGTCATTACCTCATTGTAGCAAGAGAAATGACAAAGAACACTTACAAGCATTGCAGCCGCACAAAGTCCGTAAATGCCGGCTTCAAGTGTGAGCGGATTTCCGCTCGGCAGATAGGCTATAATCGTAACCCCCTCGTGGTTAAAGGCAGGGTTAATCAGTGCCATCGTCATCAGCATCGGCAGCATATAAAGCAGGTTTGCCTTAACCTGCTTTCTGCCCCTGAGCATCACGGAATATGTAAAACCGCTTATAAGCGAAATGCCAAGACACACCGGATGCATCAAAAAGCAGGAAAACCCAATGACAAATACGAAATATATGAAATTTACAATCGGGTGATATGTTTTAAATTCGCGCATATCCCTCTACCTTTCCGCATTCGTTTTGCGCCGCAGACAATAAAAAAACTGCGGCAATTTTTCTTTCAAAAAAATTACCACAGCTGTATTTCCTGTGATGGATCACAATTCAGTTGCACTACAACCGAAAACATTACCTCTATGCAAATGCGCACTTACAAGATAACATCAAAGCAGGTCTTGTGACTCGCACCCTATAGACAATTCCGTCCGCATTTTTATATCCTGTCTTCTCGGTTTCCCAATGACTCAGCTTTCGCCGGCGGATACAAAAACTTCGATGCACACACCGACAGTTGAACCGCAGGGGATTCTCACCCCATTCCCTTTTCACCGATTACACCTTGCAAAACAGCCTTTACGGCATAACCGACACTCTGTGTGAATATATGAAATTCGAAATACCACATTCCCTGCGTTTCCGGGGACTGTAGCGATACAAAAGCTTGTAGCTCTTCGTCCTCCGGCAAAGAACGGATATATGATTTTATATTTTATCAAAAATCATTCGAAAATTCAATGCACAAAACAATGTTTTTTGTGACAAATCAATGAATGTTTACCTTATCCGAAATGCCTGACACTTCAACCGCAAACCATTTGCGCTGTATTTTCAGGATAGCATACATAAACCCCTGTAAGCCCTTTGTTATCCTTTGCGAATCATTCTTCCGGGTACTTGTTTAACCAATTCTTACCCACATAATTCTCAATGTTCTCCGTTAGGCGCTCAACAAACATTTTCGCTTCCGGTTCCGTCGGATACCATACCATCGACTGCCCAAAACCGTATGTTTTTGTGTATTTTGCACTTGGAACCGACCACACATGCCGGTTGCGTTCATCCCAGGGAAGAAGCGTACAATCCTTAGCCTTTGCACGAATATTAAATCCCCGATTCTCCTCTTCACCATTCGGAAGGGTTATAAACCAATCCTGCATATTTCGCCAAACCGTAGCATGCTTGTACCATCCCACAACTGTGATATCACCCTTATCGCGCTTTGCACACCATACCACAAGCACATCATCAATAGAAGATGCGCCTGTCATGGCTGCACAGCCTTCAATATTTTCAATATGGAAGGTGTTGCGCTTTCCTTGTGTGGCTTTCGGCTCGACAAAACCTATGCACTCCATCTCCTCTGCCGCTCCCGTTTCCACGGGCAAAAAATTAAACTCTTCGTGCCCATAACCATGCTCCTCCACAAATTTACCGCCATAGAGCGGAACATCTTTGTCACAAGCACCTTTATAATATTTCATACACGAAATTTTGCAAAATAAAACTCTCATATCGCTCCCCCTTGAATACATAGGATTATCGTCAACAAATTTGTGCAACCCGAAAATTCATTCCATACATATTTACTTCATCTTTACCGCATCACAGAATATCTTTTGCACCTGTGTTTACATTATAGCATACAAGCTGTACTATAAAAAGGACTCTGCATTATTTTCACATATTCTACCACACATTCTTCCACATTTCAACAAACTCCACATTTCCGGTGTGCAGTATCACAGTCAAAAACAGAGGTGCGGAAAAGTTCCGCACCTCTTGTCGTTTTCTCAAATCAGTATACCGTCACAATGGTCAATTTCGTGCTGTATAATCTGGGCCGTCCAGCCCGTGAAGGTTTTCAGTCGCGTTTGAAATTGCGCGTTCTGATACTGCACCTTTATACTTTTATAGCGCTTCGTTTTGCGCGGACCACCAAGCAGGGATAAACACCCTTCCTCGGTCTCGTATGCGTCCGATTTTTTAACAATCTCCGGATTAAACATCACCATATACTCACCGTCGTTGTCAAATGCGATGATGCGCTTGAGCACACCAATCATGTTCGCCGCCATGCCGACGCATCCATCCTTGTGCGCAATGAGCGTTTCAAGTAAATCCTGCGCAACAGCACTATCCTCCGCCGTCGCCGGCAAGGTCTTCTGCGCTAAAAATATCGGGTCATGTATGAGTTCTTTTACCATTGTTTTCACCTGTGCTATTTTTTCAACAATATAAAACTACTTTTTTCGATATCTCCAAAATTCAAATCTTCTTTCTAATAAACCAAGCTTAACTAATCGTGCCTCTATTGCATGCCTCGTTCGACCAAAACGCT
>JAZSGM010000225.1:0-13796 GCA_045532715.1 Clostridia bacterium | reverse complement strand
ACATTCTTCTCAGCGCCGAGGTCATAGCAAATCCACTGACCTTCGCCGTTTGCCGACCAGCGGTTCTGTGTAACCGTACCGTTGATGATGCCGTCATACGAGCCGTTCATCGGATACTTGTCGTCCCACTCAAGCGAGCTTGTAGCACCCACGATATCTAAATAGGTCTGATACGATGCGCCCGGACCGTTATCTGCATAGAGCTTCAATTCTTTTACCACACCGGCACTGCCCGTACCGATTACGCCTTCAAAGGCATCTTCAGCAAAGCGGATGGTGTAGGTTTTGTCCCCCACGGTTACCGTTGCCGGGTTGCCCTGTACAACGCTTGCGCCCTTATCAGCGCTTGCCGTCACGGTCGGAATCGGTGCGCCCTTGACAATCTTTACATCGTATTCGTATACTTCACTGTCAAAGAACTTAATTTCCTTGCCGTCCGCCTGTACGCGAATATCTAAAAGGTCGATAATATTATCGATTGTAGCCGCATCGTAGTTGGCTACAGTATCAGTAATGAGAATCAAGCCTCTGTCAGACCAGAATACCTGCTTGCCGAGCGCTTCCACAAGTGCGCGCAGCGGAATGAGTGTTCTGCCACCGATTTCCTGCGCCGGCACATCCAGAATGGTCATATTGCCGTTGACATTCATCTGATTTGAGCCAAGCTGCAATGTAATTGTGCCCGCCTTTGAATTCACGGTTACAGTCCGGGTTGCATCCTCCCAGCCGACCTTTGCACCGAATTTCTCGGCAATAAAGCGCACCGGCACGAGTGTTCTGCCGTTTTGCACAATCGGCTTAATATCTAAGTTTGCCGTATCCACATAGGTCTTTGCGCCCTGCGCATACGCGTTCGGGTTGTCGACCTTAAGTGCTACGATATTACCAAGCGTCTGCGAGGTGGTCAGCGCCGGTGCGTCCTCTACGCTCCAGTCCGCAAGCGCCATAACCGGCTGTGCCGGTGGGATGCCCTCGCCCTCGTGCAGGCCTGTAATTTCAACCGTCAGGTTCAGCGTCTGCTGATTCTTTACATTGATAAACAGCTTATGCTCGTTAATATCCGGCTGTACCGCCGGGTCAGGCGACGTCGGGAGCGGCTGTGCCGGGCGGATGCCTAAGGTTGCATCTGCAGGGCCCTGCGTGATGCGCACGAGCATCTTTTCGCCCTTCTGCTCCAAAAGTGCACTCTTGCCGTCCGGGGCAATCGTGATATCGGCATGCGTGTTCATAAACCAGTAATACTCGCTCGGCTTCTTTGCCGTAATTTCATCCTGGATAATCAAGGTCTTACGGTTGTCCGTAAGCATAAAGCCACGCAGTGCCGAATCATAATCCAGGTTTGTGTTTGTCATATTGACAATACCGAACGCCTTGCTGTCCGAAGAAGCGTATCGTTCAAGGCTCGTCACATAATCAATATTCATATCCGCTTTGTTCTGCTGCGGATTTGCAATAATGGTGTTGTTTGCTTCGCCGCGGGTGTGGTAGTACGAATAACGTCCGCCTTCCCATTCTCTGGTGAAGTAACCGTCCCAGTCATAAGGCGTACTTGCATAGCCCGGCACATCTCTGCCGTAAATATGCACCCAACGCATACCTGCCCAGTCGAGTACAAAGCCGCCGGCATTGAGGTGACCATGTCCTACATCTGCATCGCCCGACATTGCCATCACGATTAAGGCATCCTGATCCGTCCAGCTCGAGCGCATCGACAGTGCCTTTGCCGCGCCGTTTTCTTTAGATGCATAGAACTTATCGAGCGGGAAGTTAAATTCTGCATTTTGCATATGCGCTTCATCAAACCAGATTAAGCCCCAGACTGCATTTTTATCGTCCAGCTCGGAAAGCTTCGGGTTGGTTTCGCGCATATTTCTGTCGTACCAGGCATAATGCGGCTTGTCGTACTTCGTTGCAAGATAGTACAAAATCGGCGAGATACGAAGATTCGGCTCACCGTCGCCGTAGTTAAAGCCCTGCGTTGTACCGTTAAAGTAAATCGGGAAGTCGCCCGTATTGTTCATACCGACTACATCTTTAAAATTGAGGCAAGCCGGAAGGGTTTGTCCCGGTAAAAGACAGGTATCGAGCGCGGACATTGTTTTTACCATATGGCGGATACCGTAGTCCCAATAGGTAAGCGGTTCAATGTAACCGCCCTCTGCAGAAAGCTCGGCAAACATATACGGAATACCGTTTGCCGCCTTCGCAAGAATGTAATCCGACACCTCCGGCTCGCTGTCTGCAATGGAAAGTGCGGCAATTAAGTTCGAGCCGTTACATACGTTGTTCCAGTTACTTACGCGGCGCGCCCATGCACCCGGGATGTAGCCCTCGTAGCAAAGAATTGCCGGTGCAAGGCCCTTTTCCATCAGCCAGCCCTTGATGTTATTTCTCTCTATCTCTGTCCAGTCGTGGTAGAGCCAGTCATAGGCAATGGCATAGGCAAGGTTCATATGTGCGCAGCACAAAAATTCCTCATGTCCCCAATCCGGCCAGCTGCCGCCGTTTTCAAGCTGTGCATACAGCTTATCCTTATAGCGTACATCGCCCGTCAGCTTATAGGCAGCCGAAAGCACAATCACATTGAGCTTTAAGTTGGTTGTTGCGCCGTTGATGGTGCCGGTGCTGCCGCGCGTATATTGCGTCAGCTCCGCTTTTACGGCGCCCTCTGCTGCAGAGATAATGTTTGCCTTCATCGCTCTGTAGGTATCAGAGGACTCTGCCTTTACACGCAGCGCATCCCAATCCTTTACAAACAGGCGCGGATGCTCCATCGTCATCACATCCAACATACCGGTTTTCTGCTTATCGTCAATCTTTACGCGATCCCAGATAACTTTTGTGCCGGATGCGTCAGCGATACCGCCGAGGTCTAAATCCGGCGAGGTAATTTTAAAGTTATCCATTAAGATGTAGCTTTCATCCGGCTGCAGGTTTGCTGCAATACGGATTTTAAACGACGGATCTGCACCGTAGTTTGCAGAGGCTGTTGAAAACGCTCTGCCGTTTACATAAATTACGGATTTTTTCTTTTCAAAATCACAACGGATTTTGATGTGTGTCCATTCTTCGAAAGCAACCGGCGGGTTAAAGCTGCCGTAAGACTTTGTGGTCGATGCTTGTCTGAAGCTGATGGTCATCTTCGCCGTTGTGCCCGGATTGGCCTTTACATCATAGTCAATCGTCATCGTCTTTAAGCCCGTTGTCGGGAAAGCACGCTCCATACGCGGTCCTTGCGCAGACGGATAGTTTACAGGGTCACCGTGATACGCCTTTAAGACCTTATTTCCGTTTTCCTCGATGACTGTCATTGCTGCCGCAGTCGTAATCGCACTCGAGGTAAAGCCGTCCACCGGCACATTGCAGTTCGGTTTTTCGCCGACAGTGTCCTTTTCAAAGTCAACGTCTAAGAGAGAAACGATGTTGCCGGTTTCCTCTTTTGCATTTTCTTCCTTATACTCTGTTGTCAGCTCGCCGATGGCAGCCTGCTTTTTTAAATCATAGTCTTTGTCTGTTGTGCTGAGCTGAATATTATCGAGCATTACCCAGCTGTCGTCCGGTGCAACCGTTGCAGAAAAGAGCAGTTTCACCATCGTTTCGCCTTCAAGATTGAAGGTTGCGCTGTCCTCTTCTCTGCCGTCCACCGTAACCGTTGCCACTTGTGTGTTCATATTCATATCAACAACAACGTGCTTCCAGTCCTTATACGCATGCGCTGCAGTTAAAATACCGAGGCTGCCGCCCGTTTTGCTGCTTCTTAAAAACACCTTGTGCTTCGTAGCGCCGCCACTGTATTTGATGTCATATTCCACGCGCAAATTGGTAAGTCCCGCCGTCGGAAAATGCACCTCCATACGCGGTCCCTTGCTCTCCGGCTCACCCACCGGATTGCCGTGATATGCCTTCAACGTTTTGTTGCCGTTATCATCGGCTACCTTAAAGCAGGCAACATCGGTCGATACAACGCTGCTGAAGCCGGATTTTGACGGATTTGCGCCGACGGTGTCATTTTCAAAGTCCGTGCTGAAAAGAACCTTGCGTTCCTCCTTTGCCGCCAGACCAACGGTCGGCAAAAGGGAAACGAGCATCACGCATGCAAGCAAAATGCTCAAAATTTTTCTTTGCATAGCTAAACCTCCTGTTTTAAATCATTGTTAAATATTGTATGAACTCAGATATTCCTTCGTATTATCAATCATTTCGTCAAACAAATCCTTTGCATCCTTCAAGCTCAGGTTCACCAACGGATCTGCAACGAATGCCTTGAACGCCTTGTCAAGGTTTCTTTCCATACCGGCTTCAATCACCAGTGTCTGCTCGCCGATATTTCTTGCAACCAGAGAATAAATCTCCTCCGGAACATTGCCTGCAAATACCGGCTTTAATTCGTTGGCGCGGAAGGTTGCGTTCGTTTCAATGATTGCACCAAGCGGAAGGTTCGGCACCTGACCGTAGTTCGGGATGTTTACATTCGTTACCAGATCCTGCAAGCCGAGTAGCGCTCTGATCTGGTCTACGCCCTCCTCACCGGTCCCCTTGATTTCGAACTTTTGCTCACCGCTTAAGAGTCTTTCTGCCTTTGCAAGTCTTTCCGGCAGCTGCTCATTTTTGCGCCACGGTACCGGTGTAAGACCGAAGCCGAATTCGTCTACGCGTTCCGGACTGTCTAAGTACCATTCCTTATCGCAGAATTCTGCCAAATGTCTGTCACCTGCAGCAGCAATGTAGCCATAGCGGTTAAACAAATCGAATTTTACAAGCTGCTTTGTTCTCGTAACCAGGTTTACCCAGTTATCATCGTTTTTGTTCTTTACGCCGTCCGCCGCATGCTTATCTACGAATTTTCTGTACACCGGGTACAGATCGGTTTTCTGATACTGCGCGCTTGTCAGCCATGTAAAGTGGTTTACACCGACGACGTTGGTTTTGATGTCCTTTCTTGTGATACCCGTAACGCCCTCGATTTCTTCTAACGCCTGCACCAAAAGCTTCTGCGTGCCGAACACCTCGTGGCAGCAGCCGAACGCCTTGATTTCCGGGAAGGTTTTATACAGCGTGCCGACACAAACCGCCATCGGATTGGTGTAGTTGATTACCCACGCATTCGGGCAGTATTCTTTAATTGCAAGCGCAATTTCTTCAAACATCGGAATCGTACGCAATGCGCGGATGATGCCGCCCGGACCTGCCGTGTCGCCTACGCTCTGGTAGATGCCGTATTTCTCCGGCGCGTGCACATCACTGTGCATCTCATCAAACGTGCCCGGCATAATGGAAATCACAACGAAGTCCGCGCCGGTCAGCGCATCGCCGATGTTTTCGTAAGCCTTGTAATTCCATACGGACTTGCAGCCTTCGGCGCTCTTGACCATATTGCCGATGATTTCATTGTTCTTTGCCGCCTGCAAATCAATATCGTACAGCGCAACGTCGCCGCTGATATCCTCTGCGTTTGCAAGGTCACTCATCAGACCCCATGCCCAGCCTCTCGAGCCGCCGCCGATGTAAGCAATTTTCAAATTTTCAATCATGATGAACCCTCCATTTTGTATTGCAATCTCATTATATCGTAGTTTTTTAAAGAATTCATTTGAAATATTATGCATTATATCCATTTTCTTTAAAAAATCGCTTGATTTTACAAAAGCTTATGCTATAATGAAAACAGGAGGTGAGCTGCTATGCCTCAGCGATCGCTGCTTGACCAATTCCGCGTAATCCGAAACACAAGATCGGCGCGCATCAATATGGTCACAAGCCACTACCACGACGGCTATGAAATTTATTATCTGATTAACGGCAACGCCCGCTACTTTTTAGACAACAAGGTTTACGATCTTGCGCCGGGCGATATCATCCTGATTCCGCCGCATACGCTGCATAAGACAAATGTCACAAGCGATTTTCCGGCAGAACGCCTGCTGATTAATTTCACAAAAGAGTTTTTAAACAGAAAAGAAAATGACGTACTTTTCAGATGCTTTAACAGCTATTGCGTCAGCTGCCCCGAAAAATACATAAATTATATCACGCAAATGGAAAGCGAGTTTGCAAAGCAGGATGTATACACGGAAAATGTCATTAAAAGTCTCCTGGTCGTCCTTTTGTCCAAGCTTTCCCGCGCATCGGACGGCAAAAAGCCGACCGCATCCTCCTCGCCGCTGATTGAAAAAATCATAAAATACATCAACACAAATTTTGCAGAGGAAATCACATTGCAGCTTTTGGCAGACAAATTTTCCATCAGCAAAAACTATCTGTCCAAGCGCTTTAAATCCGAAACGGGCTTCGGCGTCAATGAATACTTAAATATCATCCGCGTCAAAAGCGCGGAGCATTTGCTGACCTCCTCCAATATGCCGATGACCGAGGTCGCCGCACATTGCGGCTTTAATGACAGCAACTATTTTTCGTCCGTATTCAAAAAGGTCAACGGAAGCGCACCGCTGAATTACAGAAAAAAGAACCAAACGCCGTAGCTGCAATGTTGACACGCAGACGAAGCTGCCGTCTAAAGAACGCGGAGGGATGTTTTATGGCAAAGCATACGGCGGCAGACAGAAACGTATAAACCGGCGGTTGATAACCGCCCCTGCGAACTCGTTACAATCAGCACAAAAAACCGACCTCCCAATCGTTAGATTTTTGGTCTAACTTTTGGGGGTCGGTTCATACGGGTCAGCCTTTTTTAACGCAGTAATGCGCTGATTTTACCTTTTTGTTATTTTGTCTTTTCGATTAACGGTGCCACTTCCGTAATCGCAAAGGAAACCTTGCCTGTCACCGTCGCTGTGAAGGCAACGCCCTGGTCGTTATAGACAAACTGCGGATGCGGGTCGGTATGATAGCGGGACTGCTTTTCGCGGGTGAAAAGCGCAGGATTTTCAGAAACGATGTTTACGGCCTTTTCCGTTTCTGCGTTGAAGAAATGTACGCGCGATAAACAACCTCTGTACCACTTTGTGCCGTCGATTTCGTTTTCGTCGGCAACGAAGTATTTGTCGTCCCTGGTAGAGTGTGCGTGCCAGGTGCCGTTCGGGTCGATGACCTTGAGCTCGCCGGTGCGCGTGTCGTAGGAAATGGTACCGTTGTCCCAGTCGATATAGTAGACGATTTCACCGTCTGCGCTCCACCACTCGTGGCGTGCTTCCTTGAAAAGCGGGGTAATCTTTTTCGGTTCTTCGCCGTAGTTCATCGTCCAGAGGCGGTTTAATTTGCCGTTTTCGTCCTCGGAAATCCAGATCTGCTCGCCGGTGAAGAAATCGGAGTACTCCTCCTGGGCAAACAGCATGACATCCGGCTTGACCGGATTTAACTGCGCATGATTGTGGAAATGCTCGGTAAACTTATACCACTCGCGGTACTCGCCGGTTTCGAGGTCAATATCGCCCATAACGGCGTGCATCGGGCCGACGCAGGCATCGAAGCAAACCTTCTTTTTGCCCGGGCCGAAGGTCGGGTGCGTTGCAATTTTCAGCAGGCTGCCGTGGCGGCGCATCGTTTTCGGATACGGCGCAATCAGCTCCGGCGGCTGCATATCCGGTGTCTTTTTCCAAAGGCCCTGCCCATCGGTGTAATAAGCGACGCCGGTTTCGGTATCCACCAGCGGTGTTGCATCGTGGAACATACAGTTCGGAAAATGCGTAAAGGTATCGGTTTCCAAATCGATCAGACCGAGGCTTCTGCCGACGCCGCCGTTGCCTGCCGGCGGAAATGCACAGTACATCCAGATGTATCTGCCGTCGTCACTTACGGACGGATTCGTGAAATAAAACGACTGCGTGTGCGGCACATAATCGTTGTCAAACACATAGGTCACAACGCCGCTTTGCGGGTCGGTGTACTTCTTAAAGTGCTTGGATTTTGCAATTTTTTCAAACATGCTCCTGCTCCCCTTTTCATAAGGTTATTTTTTTACACCTACAGTATAGCACTATCCAAAAGAATGTCAATATAAAAAAAGCGCAAAAATTTGTACAAACAGCTCAAATTTCACGCAAAAAACGGCTCCCATAGGAAGCCGTTTTCGGTTTTAATCGATATACCTATGAATCAGCGGCCAAGCCAGCGCCGGATAATACTCGTGTCCGCCGTCGCCTTCGCAAAGGTGGCACTTGTCGCCTGCGCCGACCTTATCGTAAATCTTTTGCACCACCTCGAAAATCTCGCGCGAGCCGTCGATGTGGAAGCCGTGGTCCTTTACGCCGGCTAAAATCACGAGCGGGCGCGGCGCAATCAGGCACGCAAGCTCGCCCATATCCACATACTTTGCGATGCGCGGCACATAGTTACATACGCAGTGGCGCTTCCATACAATCGAGTGCTTAAACGAGCAAATACTGCAGCACGGTACTGCCAGCGCGATTCTCGGCTCTATGCACGCCGCATAGTACGTTGCCGTACCGCCGCCGGAGTTACCGGTTAAAACGATTTTTTTGCTGTCGAGCACTTCCGGCATTGTTTCGATGAGGTCCACCGCGCGGGAAATGTCCCAGCAGCGCTCACCGATGATTGTTCTGCCCAAAAGCTGTGCCGTCATTGCCACATGGTGACAGGTACACTGTGCATTCGGTTCAAACTGCATAAACGCCTCGGATTTGCGCTCGCCGAAGCCGCGCTGCTCTACCACGAGTGCGGCATAGCCCTCTTTGATTGCCTGCACCGCAATATTTCGGCCGCCGCCTTTGACGCTTTCTTCATCGCCCGGATAAATGGCTCTGCCCATAGAGATATGCATGCCGGTGGAATGCCCCTGCAAGCAAATCACCACCGGACAAGGCAGCTTTACATTTTTCGGAATCCACAAATGGCACGGCACATCCACGTGCTCCTCTGCCGTAAACAAAATACGCTTTTCAAAGAAGGTTTCGTGCTCTTTTTCCCATTCTACACGAATGTTTAAATCGCAACGCTCCTCCGGCATATCGCCGAGTACGTCACTGAGCATTTCGCGCACCTGCTCGCGCCAGGTATCAAAATCCTTTGTTTCATCATAAGCCAGAAGTGGCTTGCGGTTTTTGATAATTTCCTCATGGCATTTGTCCATTGCAACCATTGCAGTTTCCTCCTTATTTTACCTTGATTGTATGTATATATGGCACATTTGCCGAGTTTCTGTCGATGCGTATACGTACCTTTGTTTCGTCTGCCTTTGCATCATAGTCAAACGCAAACACCTGTGCGCCCGACGCTTCTTTTTTGACGGTATGCTCCATATCGCCGATACGTACAGTAAACGAAAGCACGCCGTCCGGGTTGCTCGCTTCAATTTCAATTTTGTTCACTGCATCCGGCTTGAGCGCAAGTTCATAGCTGAACCAGCCGTGTGCGTTAACGGTGCTGAATGACTTGCCGCGCCCCGTGCCCGGCAGGCGACTTAACTTGCCGTCAAACACAAGCACATCGCTGAAGTTGACTTCTTTTTGCAGGTTATGCCCCTCCATACCGCCGCCGCAAACGACAAAGTCTGTCAAGCTTTGTGCGGTTAGCTTTTCGGTGGCTTCCTTTTCGATGCGATAGCTTTCACGCATATCCGAAACAAAGTCTTCCACTCTGGTGCTGTTCGTTTTTGTGCCCTTGTGCAGTACACCGGAATTGATGCTGCAGTAATAGGCATCGCCAAGCGTCTTTTTACCTTCTGCGCGCTGCGCAAGGATGCTTTCAAGCGCTGCCTCAAATTCCGCTTCGCTGTTTTTGCCTTCAAAGCAGCCGACATAGCGCATAAATGCAATCGCCAGCAGATACCACATTTCGGTTACATATTTTAAATTTGTAAACTTGATGCGAAGCTCTTCATAGGCTGCAGGTTCAAGCTTTTCCTGCAGCACTGCAAGCTTGCCCACAAGCGCAGCCGCCTCATCTGCCGCCGCTTTTTTTACGGAAAGGATTTCTTCACGGGACGGCACGGTCCACGGCTTCGGAATAAACCATTCATTCGAGGCAATGCTTGCATTCTCGCGCATCATTTCAAAATAGAAATGGTTTTTAGAGTGGTTGATGTCCTGGAAGTTGCTGAGCTGGCTGAACAGATAGGAATTGATGTAGAACGCATCCGTCACCAGCTTTTCTGTCGGCTGCATCAAAGCCATCACTTCCTTGCCTGCACCCGGGTACTTCTTTTCGAAGAACGCCAGCGCCGCTTCTTCCGGATTTTCGCCATGGAGCAGCGCACAGGAAATCTCCAGGTTGACCTCGTTTACCGTGCCGAACGGATTCTGGCCGTGGCGGTCAATACGCAGGCAGTAGCCTGCGGTGTTAAAGCCGCCGCAGTAGTCAAACTGATTTTTTAAATGGTTTAAAAGCATCAGCGGCAGTCTGCCTTTGCCAAAGTATTCGCCGAAGACATCCCCCTCCACAAAGAGCGGATTTTTCTTAATCTTGTTAAAAAATGGATTGCCCGGCATCGCCAGACTCCAGTCAAACTGTGTCCACTTGTCCATAATCATAAGTTCCGGCGAAATCTCCTCGTATGCCGCCGTCATCATTTCGTAGTCTTCCTCAAGGCTTGCAAACGGACGCACGATAAGCGCCTTGCCGCGATTGATGCAGGCATCGTATAAAAGCTTGGTCACATGCTTTACACGCTCTACCTTGCCGAGCTTCTGATTTTGCAGCTTTAAAAGCGGCACACTCGTTTCGTGCAGCGTTAAAATGATACCGTCCATATACGGATACGCATCAAAAAAGTCGTTTATCTTTTCCGTAATAAAATCTGCAACGCGCGGATGCGATACCTCAATATCTCCCTGTTCGTTTAAAATTTCGGGATATACTTGCTTGAAATTGTCCGGCAGATACAACTCGTGGTGCCACATATAATTCTTAATGCCGTGCTCGGTTGCCTTTTTGGTTGCAATGTTTACAGATTCTAAGCACATATCCACATATGCACTGTCGCGTTCTGCGTTAAATTCGGCATATTTTTTATAGTAAATCATACCGTCAACATTGCCGCGCACATAATCGTGAATCGGACCGATGAGCTGCAGATGATCATAGCCGTGCGCAATGGCATAATCGACCGTGTGCAGATAATACCCCAATTCCACATCGTCCGGATTTAAAACAGATATTCCTTTAATCATATAGGTTCCCCCCATTGTATTCTGCTTTCATTATAAACTTTTCCGTGGCGTGCGTAAATTCAAAATCCGATTAATTATTTTTAAAATTCAACAATCCCTATTGAAAAATGCCGCAATTTAAGCTATGATGGTTTTTGAGGGGGTGGTGATTGAAATGTCCAAATACAATAAGGTTGCATTAAGGCCCTTATTCTCCGTAACGCATATCATAGAAATCCAGTACCGCGCCTTCCCGAAGGAAAGCAATATCGGCGGTGGCGGCATCCATGATTTCTGGCGGCTGTTTTATGTGGACCGCGGCAGCATTAACTTTTCTATGCCGGACGGCACCACGGTAACGTTAGCTACGGGAGAAGGTATCTTTTTGGCGCCGGGCACAGCGGTTACAACCAGCCGCTCCACAACGCAGAACGTCAACCTGCTTACCCTGTTCTTTCTCTGTCCCGCGCTCGAAGAAAGCTTTAACAAAAAACGCTTCACCTTTGATGCCTTTGAACGCACGATTCTGGCAAGCTTAATTCAGACGGGGCGTCTGGATTTTGAGCGCCACTCCAACGACCCGAAGGGACCGAAGGGACAAAAACCCAAGGCGGACGCCCCCGAAGACACACTGCCGTTTGTCAAGGCATCCATTGAATACCTTCTGCTTTCACTGCACCGCAAGAAAAATGCAAAAAAGGTTGAAAGCAAGCTGCCGACACTTAAAAACAATCTATCGATTAATATGGCGGTGGAATTCATGTACAGAAACACGGACAAAAAGCTCACCGTCGGCGACATTGCCGCCCACGTCAAAATGAGCGAATCGAATTTCCAGTCCATTTTCAGAAAGCACACCCACCAAAGCGTGATTGAATATTTCCACGCGCTCAAAATTGAGCAGGCAAAAGTTTTAATCCGCCAGAAAAACCATACCCAAAGCGAAATTGCCGTCGCGCTCGGCTACAGCACGGAAAGCTATTTCTGCCGGCATTTCAAGCAAAAAACCGGCATGACGCCAAGCGAATATGCAAAATTGATTTATTACGGATAATATGACCGCTTCAAGGGCGAGCGGTCATTTTTCTATTGTGCATTCTGCTTTGCATAATTTTTCATTTTTATGCAATTTTCCTCTTGCAGTTACGCGCGGATTTATATATAATAGGCTTGAGGTGATATAACGTGAAAAGGATTGCCGTAATCCCGAATCCGAAAAGAGATCCGGCGTATACCCATACAAAAAAGCTGCTCTCCCTGCTGCACGGTCGGGCGCAGGTTTATATGTACGATACGGAGCAGGTGCACTTTGACGGTGTCTGCCATACCGATGCAGCGACACTGACTGCCGGGGCAGAGCTTGCCATCGTGCTCGGCGGTGACGGCAGTATCTTGTCCGTTGCAGAACCGTTCTCCAAAACCGGTGTACCGATTCTGGGCATCAATTTAGGGCACCTGGGCTTCCTTGCCTCGGTTGAACCGGAAAATATGGCAGCGGCTGTCGAAAAGCTGCTTGAAGGCGACTACCGCATAGAAAAGCGCAGCATGCTGCACGCGGAGCTGCTTCGCCCCGGTCGAACCAATGCAAGCTTTGATGCCCTAAATGACATCGTCATTTCCAGAGCATCGTTTACAAAGCTTCTGAGCCTGCAGGTGTATACCGACGATGTGCTTTTAGACGAATTCGTGGCAGACGGCGTCATCGTTTCCACGGCAACCGGCTCCACCGCCTACTCCCTTTCGGCAGGCGGTCCGATTCTGGCACCGGAGCTTTCCGCCATGCTGATGACACCGATTTGTGCACACAATATGCACTCCAGACCGGTCGTGATGCCGTTCGGACACACGCTTTCTTTAAAAATCGTGCGCAAGGACTGCGAGGGCACCTTTGTCAGCTGCGACGGAAAAAGCATCTGCTCACTCAGCGAAAATGACAGCCTGCGTATCGAAAAATCAGCCTACGAAACACAGATTATTCAGATGGACAGCAAAAGCTTCTACGCAAGCTTAAAGGATAAATTAAACAAACAGCACATTATCCGGTGACCCACGTCATCCGGTTCTGCCGTCAGGCAGTTCATTCTGATAAACAGAGGTTATTTCCATGAAAAACAAAAGACACGCAAAGATTTTAGAAATTATCCAGAGCACCAACACCGTAACGCAGTCGGATTTAACCGACAAGCTGCGCGAATGCGGCTTCGATGTGACGCAGGCAACCGTGTCGCGCGACATCAAGGCACTCGGTCTGATTAAGGTTTCCAACGGTAAGGACGGCTACAAATACCAGCAGCCCTCCGCAACACCGGCAGCTTCGCCGAAGCATCTGACGATTTTTGCACAGTCCGTCATTAAGGTGGACTGCGCCCTGCACACGGTGGTGGTCAAGACACTTGCCGGTATGGCACAGGCGGCAGCCGCCGCCATTGACAGCACCGTCGGCGCGCACATTTTAGGCTCCATCGCCGGTGACGATACCATCATCATCGTTGCCGACAGCCCCGAAAATGCACAGCGCATCAAATCGGTTCTGATTTCCATGCAGGCAGGCAAGCTCGAATTGTAATTTGAAAGGATAAACACTATGCTCGACGCATTACAAATCAAAAATGTAGCGGTCATTGACGAAGCGCAAATCGAGCTTGGCGAAGGCCTGAACGTCTTAACCGGTGAAACCGGTGCCGGCAAGTCAATTCTGATTGACTCTATCAATATCATCTTAGGTGAGCGTGC
>JAZSGM010000115.1:0-5914 GCA_045532715.1 Clostridia bacterium | reverse complement strand
ATTTTTTGTGAACTATTTTCGGTAAATTACCGACTAAAACCGATTTCTCCCTAAGTGAAGGCGCCTTTCGTAAGTCCTTTTTTGTTGCTTTCTTCGCTCATTTTAATATTCGTATAACTTCACGGCAAGTTTCTGCCTCCCTCATCGAGGGAGGTGGATTTTGCGAAGCAAAAGACGGAGGGCGTTTTCACTGATGCAACCAACACCGCGTCGACGCTCCCTACTGCCATAATATATGCACATCTTCTTTAATCTGCTTCTTTAAACTTCTTTGCATCCGCATCCACTCTGCTCTTTTCGCCGCGCTCACCGAATTTACTCGTGTGCGCACCGAGGTCACTTAAGGATGTGCCTGCATATTCTACCGGCTCATAATCCGACCAGTCCACGCTCCAAAGCTTCTTTGTGCGGAACGGCTCTTTAAACTTATTGCCGAGCACACCGCGCGCTTCCATACTGATCATGCACGCTCGCGTACAGCCGCGCGCGCCGCAAACCGCCTGACCGGAATTGTAGACATTTGCCGGCTTATTATAAAACGGCGAGTGCGAGCCCGGCTTTACATCGTCACGCCCCGGCTGGTATTTACCGATTTCGCCTTCGGCGCAAATCTCACCGCCGCGCATTGCGATATCACAAGCATCACAGTCAAGCTCCCCCCACTCCACTTCATGGCCGGCAAGCGTTACCTTTACCGTTTTGGTTGCGCTGATGGCATTGCCCGGACAATTCTTTACGCAAGCCATACACTTATTACACAGCTGCGGACCGTCATAAATCGGATCCGGCTCCAGCTCCAGCTCCGTCAGCACAACGCCGATACGAAGACGCGGACCAAACTCCGGTGTTAAAAACATCTTGCTGTAGCCGATTTCGCCGAGACCTGCAAGGTAAGCGCAAATGCGCAGGTGCAGCATAATATCCGGCTGTGGCTTGCCTTCTTCCACCGCCTTGGAATACTTTTCTCTCAGATTACCCTGATTGTCAATGCCGCGCCAGTCACTCTGGTGTCCGAGCGGGATTGCTTCATAGCCTTCGTCCTCAATTGCACGGCAAATATTCATCACCGTCATCGGAATATAAATATACGTCAGGCCGCCATAGCCCATTGCGGAGTAGTTACTGAAGAATGTGCCTTCCTCAATACCGCGAAGTGAGCCGCGCATCACGCGAAAGCCCATAACAATCATTGATTTTGCCTTTGGCATAATAAAACGCGGATCCATCTGAATCGGCGCACCTTCAAATCTGTCCATCGGTGCAATGCCGACCAGGTCTGCGCCGCAGCTTTTTGCAAGTTTTTTAATGTCTGCACTTGTAAGCATAATCCAAGCCCCCATCATATTATTTTACGCTTTTATTATACCTTTCTCTTATGCACACCGTCAATGCACGTTTCAATAAAGTTAAAGCACAATTTAACACCGGACATAAAAAAGGCTCCCCTGTGTAAGGGGAGCTGTCATTTTGAAAAAATGACTGAGGGGTTGTCATAACGGCACAACCCTCCCGTCACGCTATGCGTGCCACCTCTCGCTGCGGCTCGGTCACGCCGCGGCTCTGACAGTCCACCGGACTGTCATTCACTACCGCATCGACCGCTTCGCTACCCTTACACAGGGAGAGCTACACACAATTTTCAATTCGTTTAAATATCCAATTCAACCACCGGTGCAAGGATGCGCATGGTAAAGAATCCATCCCACCACATCACCTTCACCGTTTCGCAATCGTTTGCAATGCTGACCGGCACCTGTGCCGCTGCCGTGTAAATCTTCATACCAAGATTTTTGCCGTTTTCACCGTAGCGCGCTACGATAAGAAGACCACGGTCCGGTGAGGTCAGATTTGCCGTGAAGGTAATGTTGTCAGCTTTGGTGAGGTTTTCGATTTCTATCTTCTTCGCTTCCAGCTCACCGTATGTCATAGCTGCGCTTGCCAGCTTTTCATTGTTTTCACCAACCGTTACCGCAGTCCACTGACTTGCTTTACCTGCATAATATGCTTCAGATAAGTTACTGCAGGCATCGAAAGCATAATTACCAACATATGTGATTTCTTTGCCGAATTTTACTTGCTCCACAAAAGATGCATATGCATTCCAGGGCGCTGTGCCTGCCGCGTAGTCTGTCATTGCACCGCTGCCGATGATATGCAGTCTGCCTGCATCCGTCAGCTGCCAAGTCAGATTATCACCGCAGCTGCCGCTTGCCAGAATAATACCGCTGACATTCACAATGCAGCTTGCCGTAAAGCCGCCATCGACCGTTTTTGCCGTAATGACCGCCTTACCTTCCGCCAAAGCCGTAACCTTGCCGCTTGCATCTACGGTTGCAACCGCTTCATTTGACGATGTCCACGAAACTCTTTTATAGCTTGCATTACTCGGCGAAACAATTGCACTGACCTGCATCGTTTCCAACACATCAACATTTTCACTGATTTTGTTTAACGCAACGCTTGTCACCGGTGTACCGCAAAAATGTATCCGAATATCTCCCAACGACCCTTTATAAGATATTTCATTCCACTGTTCCTCTGTACCCAAATAGAAAATATCTGTTATGTTGGAATCATAAAAACAATATGTCTCTATACTCGTCACGCTTGCCGGCATAACCAAGGTGCTTAATTCGCCCTGGCCCTCGGAAAACGCCATATCACCTATTGCTGTTACAGTATTCGGAATGCAGTATGTCTCTCCGGCTTTACCATAAGGATAGGCTACAAGTGTTGTCACGTCTTTATTAAACAGCACTCCATCTACGGATTTATAATACAAATTGTCCGGATCGACGATAATTTCTTCGATACAATTACCTTGAAAAGGTGCGTCTCTAAGCTCTTTTACCGTGCTTGAAAGTTCAAGCGTTTTTGCTGTGACACCCCAAAAAAAACCGTATTTAATCTCTGTAATGCCTTCTTCGAAGACAATTGCATCGTAACCCGAGCAGTATGCAAGCGGCATTTGCCAAAAATCATAATATTCGAAAGTTGCACCGGTGCCCGAAAGTGTTGCTACCCTGTTTTCTGCATCAACACTACATCTAATATTATCACCAACAAGTTTATCCCGGCATGTGGCAGGCGCATAACCATCCGCAAAGACAATTTCTTCCCATTGCTCCTGCGTGCCGTGATAACACAATTGTGTATCAGACCTAAAAGCCTTATCACCAATATATTTTATACTCGTTGGAATTGTAGCTATCATAAACGGCGCGTATACCCCACTAAACGCATATTCGTCAATATGGGTAACCGGAACACCTTGCACTGTATCTAAAATGCCGAGACACCAAATATCCCAATATTGCTGATAGTAATCGGGCGTATTAGGATCCAATCCACGAACCACCTCTGCGTAGGTATCATGAATGTTATAAATTACAGAATCACTAACAAAAATTCTATCAGCATTATTGCACCATTTCATATCAGTCAAAGCAGAATTATTCTCTCCTATGCTAATGCCGGCTTTCTGCGTTTCATCCCCCGCATAGGCAACAAACGCTATCGATAGATCAACAAATGCCTCCTTGCCGATGCTTGTTATGCTGCTTGGAATAATGATGTAGCAATCATAATAATATTCACTATTATCATCATAAGCATAGTACGAATTATAAAACGCGTAATCTCCGATGCTTGTCACCCCTTCTTCAATTACTATCCCGGTAATCCATGAACCATAATCAGTCCACGGTGCTTCCGTTTTTTCTGTATAATTGTCCATATCCCCTGTACCGCTGATAATCAGTGTGTAGTTTCCATCAATTACCCATGTTAGGTTCTCACCGCATGTGCCGCTGTCGACAACCGTTGCAGCCGAGCCTGTCACTGCCATCAAACCGAGCATAACAATACACATCCAAAACACAACCGCAAACAATTTCAAATATCTTTTCATTCCATACGCCCTCTTTCAAATAATAATGCTTTTGCACCTCTATAAATACAAATTTATTATAATGGAAGAATATAATAAAGTCAAGAAACATGTTCACCCACAAGTGCAAAACGAGGTTGAGGGAGAGACATGCAAAGTCAATACTCTCCCTCCGTCTTTTGCTTCACCCCCCCCTTCCTCGATGTGGGAGGCAAGAACGCGCCGCAAATTTATACAAACATTACAACCGGCATAAAAAGAGGAAAATCGGATGCAGTACAAGGCACAGAGACGAGCACAGTACTCTGCGTACGGGCTCGGCTCTGTAACGCAGTAATGCGCCGATTTTACCTTTTTGCAACCACAATCAGCGCAGAGATTAAGAAAAAGAAGAAGCTTAGCGCTTCTTCTTTTCAATCTCCGCATTCAGTTTCTGAATCAATGCCGTCGGCAGCTTTAATCCATATGGCATCGTTGCCAGATGCACATCCGGCTTATACTCACCGTGAAAATCGCTTCCGCCGCTGACCAAAAGCTCGTGCTGCTCGCAGTAGCGCAGCAAAAGCTCCGTCTGGTGCACGGTTTGTCTGCCGTGATAGCACTCTGCACCGTCCAGGCCGAATTCACGAAGCGTATCAAGCGTCGCAAAAAGCGCGTCCGCCTCTGTTTCGGCAAATGTCCGGAAGCCGTGTGCCAGAAAGGCGTAGCCGCCTGCTTTATGAATCAGCTCAATCGCTTTTTGTGCGCTGATATGCTTACGCTGTACATATACCCTTGAGGTATCAGCAACATAATCACGAAGCGCCGTCTGCAAATCGCCACAGTATGCCTTTTCCACCAGGGCACGCGCAAAATGCACTCTGCCGATGGTATCCATCCCATAGCCGGGCTTGTATTTGAGCACCTCCTCAGCAGAAAGCTTAAAGCCCTGCGCATTGAAAAGCTCAAGCATTTTATAGTTGCGTGCAGCGCGGTCGTCGCGCAAATCCTCCATGGTCGCAGAAAGGTCTGCTTGCTTTGGATCAACATACAAACCGAGGATATGCATTTCGCGCCCATGCACCGCACTCAGCTCCACACCGGAAATGACACTCACACCGCATTTTTTGCCCTCAGCAATTGCCTCTTCCACGCCGGAAACAGCATCATGGTCCGTTACCGCCAAAACCCCGACCTGCTCACTTGCCGCGTGGCGCACAAGCTGCGTCGGTGTAAGCGCCCCGTCCGAAGCCATCGTATGCGTGTGCAAATCAATATAACGCATTATTTATCCCCCAACAGTTTATTGAGTTCAGCACGGAAGGTGTCAATATCCTGAAATCTGCGATATACGGAAGCAAAACGCACATACGCAACTTCATCAATGTCTTTTAAAAGCTTCATCGCCATTTCGCCGACTTCCTTACTGGAAAACTCACGTTTCAGGGAGTTGGACATATTGGCTTCAATTGTGCTGACCAGGTTTTCAAGCTCTGCCATCGAAACCGGACGCTTTACGCACGCGCGCATCAAACCTCCCAGAAGCTTCTGGCGGTCAAACGGTTCGCGCGAGTTATCGCTTTTAATGACAACCATCGGAATGGTTTCCACTTTCTCATAAGTCGTAAAACGGCTCTGGCACGCAATGCACTCACGACGACGGCGAATAGCGCTTCCCTCCTCCGTCGGTCTGGAGTCAATTACCTTACTGTCTGTACAATCACAAAACGGGCATTTCATAGGAAATTACCTTCCTTTCTTCCTGCAGCTCCGATGCAGAGCTGCTATACAAGCTATAGTAGCATATTTTTATTATATAGCAAGAATTAGTAGATGGCAAGTTACAATTTGAATACAATCCCGACAATTGCCGCAAAAGCGATAAATGCAATCGGATGCAGCTTTTTTGTCGGCTTCACATAATTGGTCAGCACAAAAACAATCGCCGCCAGAATAATTGTACCGATTCGAAAAACATCCGCAAAATTCCCGGTTTGCGCATACAACTCCGTATTCAGAAGCGCTACCGCAAGCACCCCGACACCG